>JAYWAU010000037.1:0-2613 GCA_043782265.1 Ferruginibacter sp.
CAGTGGTGCTTTATTCAGACCTAAAACGAAAGCTAAATGCCTGACTGATGAGTCGTTGATTTTAAATACATCCTATTCGCTGAGTAATTATTATTCTAATTGTTTTTATTATATACACAACAATCCTGTAAAAGACGGGTTAGTTAAAAATGCATCAGATTGGTTCTGGTCTTCTTATAATTTTTACTTTGCCAAAACGGAATTATTATTGTGCAATAAGCAACTGGCTGAAAAGTACTGTTCGTATAATATCAATGAACAACCTCCATTTGAGAACTTAATCAACTATATAAAGGAATAACTTTTTAGACAAGCTAATATCCCTGATTGGACTTCATTGGCGTCCGCCGCGGCGGATCAACATTATTGCTTTGTGGATCTTCAGGTTTTAAGTTTGAGTGATGAGCTTTTTTGGGAAGGCGTTTTTTGATTGGAGATAGGTTCCCTAATAAATAAATTGCTTTTTAAACTTGCCGCCACCGGTCAGACGGGACGTCAGACCGGTGGCTACCTCTACATCAATGATTCATACTATCTGCCAGCAGCCGGTGAAAATGGTGCGTACCCGTTTCCCTGGTTACAGAATAACGTCCATGTTTATAAAATCTTGATACGATTCCTTTCTGGACATTTTGAACAATTTCTTCATCCTCCATTTCAACCTTGTCCAAATCACTGCCGGCACCTTTGTCGTATTTATCTTCTTTCCACATAAAGGTTAAAAACTCCACTTTCGTTTTATTTACAGCGACGGGGCTAACGATATTTACAGATAACCCCCAGGGATAAAAATTAAACATCATGTTAGGGTAAACCCAAAAATAATAAGCTGCAACATTGATACCGTAATCAATGGAAGATTCAGGTAAATCAAAACAATTGTCAGCGTCTTTACTTACACCCAACTGCAGACTGGCTTTGGCATACAGTTCGGTGGTGTAATCGCCAAAACTCAAAGCCGCATTCAATGCAGCGTGCACAAAGGGGATATGAAAACCTTCTAAATAATTTTCGCAATACAATGCCCAGTTTGCATCAATATCAAAAGCCTTGCTTAGCTCTGGTCTGTAAACAAATTCTTCCACTGGTAACCAGTGAAGGCGTTCCATCATTTCGCTTAAATAAAAATGAGCGTCTTCTTTTTGGTTAAGACAGGTAAACAATAACTTGCCCCAGTTAAATAATGGCAGCACAGGTAAATTATCAGCCTCGCAGGGAAAATTTTCTACTTCTTTAAATTCTGGCATCGAAATGAATTTACCCGATAATTCAAATAACCTGCCATGGTATTTACAACGTAAATTGGTTGCTTTGCTGCATTGTTTATAAGCAATGATATTGCCCCGGTGGGTACAAACATTCGACAGGCACCGAACTTTACCTTCTGTGTCTTTAGTAAGCAGCAGCGGCTCATTCATGTAATTTTCCAGCAAAGTAAAAGGCTGTACATCCCCTTTAAATTTTACCATTTCTTGACTGCCGATAAATTGCCAGGAGGGTGCAAATATTTTTTCTTTAGCTGCTTCAAAAAGAATTTCGCTGGTGTAAATATCTGCGGAGATAGTACTTGCTTTTGCGATATTGGGATCAATAAATAAATGATTCATAAAATGGGTTTATCAATTTTATATAATATTATTTTAAGAAAAGCTGGTAGGGTGTAAATCATATTTTTAATCAACAAAGAATTACATCAGCAATACATAAATATAGCAACGATACAAATTTACGCAACCTGTTCACTTGCAACACAATTAAAATAGTTTTGTAAAATGGGAGAAGTAGAATTAATACGAGGAGCAAATCAACTAATCATTCATTCAGTAATATTTTTTTATGGAGAAGCGGCCAACGATGCGCTGAGTCTTCAGATTGCAGGTGATATTGCCGGTCACTGGAATGCTGCAAAGGGAAAAGTACGGATTAAGAATATTGTTTACGAAGTATTGTTTGATATTGAAGGTATCTGGGCAAGATCGCTTACCCCCGAAATGATTTTTGAGAACAACAATCCCCGTAATAATTATTTCAGGATTGAAGCATATGCCTCCGGAAATATTTCTTTTGTAGATAATATTGGCTGCAATACCGGCTATTTTAAATTAGATAACCTGTTAAACAATTCCACAACAGCAGCACATGAATATGGTCATACCATTGGTTTGCACCATCCTGAAATACTGGATATCAGGGGAAAAGGAATACCAGGTATTATGTACCCGAGAGGTACCATTGTTGATCCCATTTACCAATACAGTCCTGTAGCAGTACCATTGGCGCCGGGTGGTACAATGAACCCTTTTTGCAGAAAAGTTTTACCCGAAGATATCAACAACCTTAACCTCCAGCATCTAGCCTACAACCGTTATGGCAAAGCCATGATTGGGGACTTTACCAATATCTGGCATGAACAACATCAGCCTTAATGGCCATTTATCCCAAATTGTCCATTCGTCAATTATAAAATCACCTATCTTCAAATCTCAATCATCAATACATTTATGACAATTCTTTCTATTGAAAACCTTTGTAAAAATTATGGGCGTGTTCAGGCACTTAAGGGAGTAAGTTTTAGTGTGCCAAAAGGAACAGTATTTGGAATACTGGGACCTA
>JAYWAU010000038.1:0-2613 GCA_043782265.1 Ferruginibacter sp.
CCGCTTATCAACAAAATGTATCTCTTCATATTTTTTTGGAGCAGGCTTTCCAACCTTTGTGCTATTCTTATCTCCTGTATCTGGATTATTTTTTGGTATGGATGATGACATGGACGAAGCGTTATCAGTTTTTGATGGCATAAATCGATGATTATCAAATGATAAATTTATTTAACATTAGTTTACAACTAATTTTTTAGTTTTTCGAACACTATTTATGGATTTTACACCCAGTTGCATCTCATACCCAACCTGCTATCAATGAAAAAACTAACTGCCGTCCTTACATTCCTGAGCATTTTTGTAACTGTGTCTGTGTTTTCCCAACAAAGCACTCTTAAAGGTAGCATAACCGATACCCTGAACAAACAAAATCTTTCCAATGCTGTGATCTCCGTTTTAAGGGCCAGAGATTCGGTACTGGTTAAATTTGTAAGAACCGATGCCCTGGGAAATTTTGAGTTGAAGAATTTGCAGGCAGGGAATTTTATCCTGATGGTAACCTATCCCAATTACGCCGATTATGTAGATAAGATCACAGTAGAAGCAGGCAAAGATAAAGCTATGGGTAGCCTGCCATTAATTACCAAAGCCAAATTACTGGAAGAAGTGATCGTTAGACAACGGATTGGCGCGATACGTGTAAAAGGAGATACCACAGAATACAAGGCCGACAGTTTTCATGTGAGTGCCAATGCCGATGTGCAGGAACTGCTGCGTAAAATGCCGGGCATACAGGTAAACAGCAAAGGAGAAATTACAGCACAAGGGGATAAAGTAGAAAAGATATTGGTTGACGGAGAAGAATTTTTTAGCGACGACCCCGCCGTGGTTACCAAAAACCTGCGTGCCGATGCCGTTGATAAAATACAGGCATTTGATAAAAAAAGTGACCAGGCCGTTTTTAGCGGCATTGATGACGGTATCAAAACAAAAACACTGAACATCCAGTTAAAAGAAGATAAAAAGAAAGGGTATTTTGGTAAGGTGGAAGCGGGTACAGACTTTAATAAGTACCGTTATGGAAAAGTATTGGGTAATGCATTCAAAGGCAAAAGAAAAATTTCTGCTTACCTCACAACAGACAATACCAAATTTGAATCATTGAACTGGGATGAAAGTAAAAACTATGGCGGCGATGCCAATGTAACCACAGAGATTGGCGATGATGGCAGTATTATGATGTGGTCTGGCGGAGATGATTTTAGCTATGGCCGCGGCTTTCCCAATTCTACAACAGCAGGACTTCACTTCAGCAATAAATGGGATAAAGACAAACACAACAGCAACAATACTTACCAGTACAATGACCTGAATGTAACCAGTACCACCACCAGCAAAACACAAACCATTTTGCCTGATACCAGTTTTGTGAATACGACTTCGCAGGCACAGGCAGGCCAAAAAACAAGACATAAACTGACCAGTATTTACGAATGGCAGATCGATTCTTCCAGTTCAATAAAATTTACGGTAAAACCATCTACTGTAAAGAGTTTTACACGTACAGACTACCTGGGCCAATCCATCGCCCAGGATGGTAAAGTGATCAATGAAAGTAACCGCAGCACCAATACGAATGATCAAACCAATGCCCTGAACAGTAATCTTTTCTGGCGGAAAAAATTTGCCAAAAAAGGAAGAACGATCTCTTTGAATGCTGATCTCAATTTCAACAACCGTGAAGAAAATACACTGTTATTGGCCACCAACAGTTATTTTAACGCATCGGGTAGCCTGGCCAAACTGGATAACATAGACCAGATGAAAGTAAACAAACAAACCACTTCAACGATAAATTCATTACTTACCTACACAGAACCGTTATGGAAGAATACTTTTCTTGTAGTAAACTACCGGTTAAACCTGAGCAGGAATGACGCAGAAAGAAATACGCTCGCAAAAAATACCGGCGGTAAATATGAAACCCTGGTAGATACTTTAAGCAATCATTTTATTTTTAATACAACCGGTCAGCTGGGTAGTGCCAATATCCGTTACAATGTGAAAAAAGTAAATTTTTCAATAGGTACAGGTTTTGGATCGTCGACTTATCACCTGACAGATATCCGCAAAAACACCAACCGCGAAGTGGTTTTCAATAATTTTGTTCCAACGGTATCGTTTAACTATACGCCTAAGCAACAGAGAAGGATCACTTTTAATTATAACGGAAATACACGTAACCCTTCCCTGCAGCAAATTCAACCGATACTGGATAATATTGATCCTTTGAATATCACCATCGGAAACCCCAACCTGAAACAGTCGTTCACACATTCATTTAATTTCAGGGCATCTGATTACAAAGTGTTAAAGAGCAGGAGCATTTCATTCAGTATGTATTATACCCTCACGGAAAATGCCATTGCCAATTCATCAACAGTAGACAATTTTGGCAGAAGAATCAGCCAGGCTATTAATGTGAATGGCAATTATTCAGGCAATGCATCCATTGGCTATGGTTTTGATATAGTGCCTTCCCTAAATGTGGGTGTTAATGTAGGACCCGGAAAAAACAGAAACGTAAGCGTGATCAATGGCTTAACCAATACAACAGACAACACCAATTTCCGTATTGGTCTTAATGCAGGATATTGGGCAGATAAGACA
>JAYWAU010000039.1:0-2611 GCA_043782265.1 Ferruginibacter sp.
AATGAATATAAGAAACATCGCCATCATTGCTCACGTAGATCATGGCAAAACTACATTGGTTGATAAAATTCTGCATACCACGAATATTTTTCGTGATAACCAGGAAACCGGTGAGTTAATAATGGATAGTAATGACCTCGAAAAGGAACGTGGTATTACTATTTTTAGTAAAAACGTATCAGTAAACTATAAAGGCGTTAAAATTAACGTGATAGATACTCCTGGTCACGCCGACTTTGGCGGTGAAGTTGAAAGAGTATTGAAAATGGCAGATGGTGTTGTTTTATTGGTAGATGCTTTTGAAGGGCCTATGCCTCAAACTCGTTTTGTATTGCAAAAAGCTTTGCAGTTGGGGTTACGTCCGATTGTGGTGATCAATAAAGTTGACAAGCCAAACTGTCGTCCGGATGAAGTACATGATGCAGTTTTTGAATTATTCTTTAACCTTGATGCAACAGAAGAACAACTTGATTTCGCCACTGTTTACGGGAGCAGCAAACAAGGCTGGATGAATACTTCATTGGAGCCTACAGATAATATCTTCCCGCTGTTGGATACTATTTTAGAAAAAGTACCCGAACCACACGTTACTGAAGGCAACTTACAATTACAAATCACTTCACTGGATTACTCTTCTTTTTTAGGAAGAATTGCAGTAGGAAGAATTGCAAGGGGTACCATTAAAGAAAATCAGCCTATTTGTTTAATGAAAACTGATGGCAGTATCGTTAAGAGCAGGGTAAAAGAATTGTATGTTTTTGAAGGCCTTGGTAAAAAGAAAGTTACTGAAGTAAGTGCAGGAGATATTTGTGCCGTAGTTGGCATTGAAGGATTTAACATCGGTGAAACCATTGCAGATTTTGAAAATCCTGAAGCATTGCCGATTACAAGTATTGATGAACCAACTATGAACATGCAGTTCAGTATCAATAACTCACCTTTTTTTGGTCGTGATGGTAAATTTGTTACAAGTCGCCATTTAAGAGACAGGCTTGAAAAAGAACTGGAAAAAAATCTGGCACTTCGTGTAACACCAACTGATAGTGCAGATAGCTTTATGGTATATGGCCGTGGTATTTTGCATTTGAGTGTATTGATTGAAACCATGCGCAGGGAAGGATATGAATTGACTGTTGGTCAGCCACAGGTTCTTACAAAAGAAGTGGATGGCAAAAAGCACGAGCCATATGAAGTATTGGTAGTAGATGTACCAGCTGAATACAGTGGCAAAGTAATAGACCTGGTAACACAACGCAAGGGTGAAATGCTGATCATGGAAAGCAAAGGCGAAATGCAGCACCTGGAGTTTGATATTCCTTCAAGAGGTTTATTGGGGCTGCGTTCACAAATGCTGACTAACACTGCAGGCGAGGCTGTTATGGCACATCGCTTTAATGAATACAAACCATGGAAAGGTCCGATTCCTGGAAGAAACAATGGTGTGATGCTGGCTAAAAATGCTGGTTTCCCAACTGGTTATTCTATTGATAAATTGCAGGACAGAGGTTCTTTCTTTATAGATACAACCGATGAAATATATGTTGGACAGGTAATTGGCGAAAGCACTAAACCAGGTGACCTTGTAGTAAACGTGGTGGAAAAAAAGCAGTTAACCAATATGCGAGCAAGTGGTACAGATGATTCAGTTCGAGTGATACCAAAAAGGCAGTTTACGTTAGAAGAATGTATGGAGTATATCCAGCAGGACGAATGCATAGAAGTAACACCAAAAAACATCCGCATGCGTAAAGTTATCCTGGATGAAGATGAAAGAAAGAAAGTATCAAAAATAATGAAAGCAGAAGTAGTGTAAGCGAATTCAGATAATTTTAAAAATCCCTCAATGTTATACATTGGGGGATTTTTTTTGCTTGTCTTTCTTGTCTGACTTATTTTACTTAATTTGATTACCTGTTAATAAATAGTACGATGAGTTTGCAAATAATACACAATAAAATATTTGAAATACGGGGACAAAAAGTAATGCTGGATTTTGATTTGGCGCAACTGTATGAGGTGGAAACAAGACGTTTGAACGAACAGGTAAAACGCAATATTTATAAGTTTCCCGAAGACTTTATGTTTAGTCTAACAGTAAATGAGTGGGAAATTATCCGGTCGCAAATTGCGACCAGTTCAGATAACGAAATTAATAACTCATCACAAATTATAATGAGTTCAAAAAAGCATAGAGGAAAAGTTTATACTCCCTATGCCTTTACCGAACATGGCGTAACAATGCTTGCAAGTGTATTAAAGAGCAAAAAGGCAATTGATATGAACATTGCTATAGTAAGGGCATTTATAGCGATCCGGCATTTTGCCAACAGCCACAAAGATCTGTTTGAACAGATAAACGATTTACGCAAAGAAATGCAGATCCGGTTAGGTGAACACGATACACAACTGACAGCAATTTAGGATGCCCCGGAAAATCTGCTCGATAAAAAAGAAGAGGAAAATGAAAAAAAAGAAAAGTGGGTAAAAAGGGAGCGGATTGGGTTTAAAAAATAAAAAAAGCCCCTCATTATAGACTGAACCCAAAAGGTTAGACAAATTTAAAATTAATTTTGATAATGATGAGCTCGATATTGTATCGGGCTCATTGCTT
>JAYWAU010000040.1:0-19462 GCA_043782265.1 Ferruginibacter sp.
CTGGCTGCCTGAAAACATAAGAGAGGGCATGACCGATTATCTTCGGTTTATTTTAAACGGCGGAAATTTTTACGAGCCGGTTTCTTCATTAATAATGGAACTGGTTCAAAAAACAGCAGCTGTAAAAGTGATAGACCTTTGCTCCGGTGGCGGTGGTACGATTGAACAAATTCAAAAAAATATCGAGGAGCAATATCATCGGCAAGTACCTTTTGTATTAACTGATAAATTTCCCAATATCAATGCATATGAATTTCTTCAAAATAAGACCGGAGGTAAAATAAGTTATATTCCTTCGCCGGTTAATGCAGCGGCAGTTGATCCTTCTTTAAAAGGAGTAAGAACTATTTTTTCGGCTTTTCATCATTTCGATGCTGACACGGCAGCAGCGGTAATTAAAAACGCTGTTACGGCAAAGCAAGCCATTGGTATATTTGACGGGGGCGATAAAAATATATTTTTAATTGTAGCAATTATCATTTTACATCCCATAGTCTTCATTTTATTTACTCCTTTTTTCAGGCCTTTTACATGGCGCCGTTTATTCTTTACTTATGTTATCCCAATTATTCCTTTCTGTACCATTTGGGATGGCATTGTTTCTGTTACCCGGCTCTATTCACCCAAGCAACTTTTAAGTATTGCAACCAATATTAACACAACAGACTATTGCTGGAAGGCAGGTAAAGTAAAAAATAAATTTGGTATGCACATCACTTATCTTGTTGGCTATCCAATCTTAAATAATTCCGTTACCTAACCACCGGGACTCCTATAGAGACCTTTATGGCATTGGTTATTATGAAGTATCTTATATGCTAAACAAATAATATACCAACGGATCTTTGATGGTATTTTTTTTTGTAAGTGCAACAATTGCAGGAGTAAGTTAAATTGATGTGTAGTTAAATATTTCGTACATTGAAATAAAAATTATGCCCGAATCAAAAGCCAGACATTCGCACAAACATCCACAACACCACAATGCTGCTTCTAATAATCATCCCAAGTCAAAAAAAACTCCCCGAATAGTTATTGTTGCGGCTATTTTTTTTGCCTTGCTAGGGCTTGGCATCAGTTATTTTTTAAATGCAGCAAGTGTTGGCAGTTTATTAGCCGGAGCTGCCATTGGGGGAATTGCAGGTTTTATTTTTGGCCACCAGGTTAATAAGAGTTTATCAAAAAAGTAAATGATTATTAATTGTATTTAACCCTTTTTCCCTTTTACATGCAAACGATTTATTTTAGGCTGCTGGTTTAATCAATCTGCTATTATTACTGCTTATACATAAACCTTCATTAAAATAAGTTGAAATTAATAAATCTTATTTCAAATCAACTATTATACAATTTATTGCCTTTATGATACTTCTCTTTTGGGCAAATTTTGGTTAATGGACAGGTGTAATTAATAAGTTTCCTACGGTAATGTCATAACTTTATTTCATGATCAAACAAAGCGTATTCCTGCCTGCCGTACTGTTTTTCTTTTTCCCCGTTTTTATTGCTGCCCAAAATTTGGGAGGTAATCCAAGCTCCGTAAAATGGCAACAGATTAATTCAAAAACTGCAAGAGTAATTTTTCCCACAGGGCTGGATAGCCAGGCTAACAGAATTAATAACATCGTTCGTTTGCTGGATTCCACTACGCTAAATAGCATTGGTGCAAAGCAACGTAAATGGAATATTGTGCTGCTCAATCAAACAACTATACCAAATGCATATGTAAGACTGGCACCGGTTATAAGTGAATTTAATATGGTGCCGGGGCAGGATAATTTTAGCACCGGAAGTTTGCGTTGGGATGATAATTTGGTAATACATGAAAACCGTCATATGCAGCAGTTTGCTAATTTTAACACGGGGCTTACAAAAGTTTTCTCTTTTTTTCTTGGCCAGGAAGGTCAGCTGCTGGCAAACGGATTAACTATTCCTGATTATTTTTTTGAGGGAGATGCAGTGTGGCAGGAAACATTGGTGAGTGCACAGGGCAGGGGCAGAATGCCTTCTTTCTACAACGGATTAAGGTCATTGGCGCTGGGCAACAAAAAATATTCCTGGATGAAATTACGCAGCGGCTCTTTAAAAGACTATACACCCGATCATTACGAACTGGGTTACCAGCTGGTGGCCTATGGAAATGAAAAACAGGGTGCTGATTTTTGGAGAAAAGTAACCACCGATGCAGTACAATTTAAAGGATTGTTTTATCCGTTTAACAAAGCAATTGAAAGATATTCAGGTAAAACCTACCAGCAGTTTAGAGAAGCTGCATTGGATTATTTTAAACAACAAACTCTTTTACAGCAAAAGAAAGCTGATGCAGTAAATTATATTACCGGGGTTAAGAAAAACACTGTGGCAGATTATCTTTTTCCAGTGTTTGTAAACGATGATACCCTTCTTGTTACAAAAAAATCTTACAAAGAAATAAATAGTTTTTATCTGCTTGTAAAAGGTAAGGAGAAAAAGATACGGGTTAAAAACCTGGTAATTGACGATTACTTTTCTTACAACAATGGCAAGGTTGTGTACGCCAGTTATCAATCAGATCCACGGTGGAGCAACAGAGATTACAGCATAATCCAATTACTGGATATTTATACAAAAAAACAACGGCAGCTAACTTCTAAATCTAATTATTTTTCTCCTGATATTAACAAAGATGGCACGGAAGTTTTAGCCGTAAATGTGCAGGTAAACGGAGCCAATTATCTTCACCGAATTAATGCTGCAACTGGCAAATTAATATTGCAACTGCCCAACCCTGATAATTATTTTTTTACCCAAACAAAATACATTGATAACAATGCGGCCATTGCTGCGGTAAGAAATCCTGAAGGGAAAATGGCACTGGTAAAAGTTGACCTTACAACGGGAAAAACAACAACTGTAACGCCATTTACATTTAATGTACTTGGCTATCCGGTTGTAAAAAGCGATACGGTTTATTATAGTATGATGGATGCAGATGCTCCATCAGATAAAATATTTGCAGTAACACTGACGGATAAAAAAATATACCGACTCACCAATAATGTAAATGGCATTTACCAGCCTGCTGTTGATTCAAAAGGCAGCTTATTGTTTACTGCATTTACCGCAGATGGGCAAAGACTTGCCAGTATGAACGCAACTGCTTTAAATTGGAATGCTATAGAAACCGGTGCAAACAATGGTATCAAAAATATTGGTACAACCAATGCACTTGGCAAAACCGGCGCAGGTGCATTGTACAATTTAACTGAAGAAAAGAATGCGGTTACAAAATATAAAAAATCATTTCAGCTATTTAATTTTCATAGCTGGCGACCCTATGTTAGTGATCCTGAATATGGATACACTTTTTACAGCGACAATATAATGAGTAGTTTTAGCAATAATCTAACTTACACCTATAACCGCAATGAACGCAGTCATACCATAGGTTTTAATGGTGTATTTGCAGGTTGGTTTCCTTTTTTAAGTGTAGGAGCTGAACAAAGTTTTAACAGGCATGTAGATACAGCCGTGGGTAAATCAGTTGTTTTCAACAGTGCTAAAATAAATGCGGCCATTTCTATTCCGCTTAGTTTTGTTGGTGGCAGAACATCTAAATATGTAAACATTGGGGCTGGATATAATATTGAAAAACTTTTTTTTAGGGGAAATGATAAAAATATTTTTGATAATGAGGCTATAAAATACGTCAATGCTTTTTTGTCTTTTAGCAATGTAAGCAGGAAGGCGAAGCAACAGATAAATCCTCGGTGGGCACAAAGCATAACTCTTAATTATAAAAATGAATTGAATAAACTAATGAGCCATAAATTTGTGGGGGCCGGTTCTTTGTATCTACCTGGATTGTTTACCAATCATAGCCTGGTGATAAATGGCGCATACCAAAAAAGAGATACATTCCCGGATTTATTCAGTAATAATTTTTCTTACTCAAGGGGCTATGAAGCACTTAGTACAAGGCAGATGTATAAGGTGGGCGTTAACTATCATTTTCCAATTTGTTATCCCGATTGGGGCTTTGGAAACATGGTGTTTTTTCAACGTATCCGTGGCAATGTTTTTTACGATTATACCAATGCAAGAGCAAGGCTTAATGGAACCCTTGCCGATATTAAAAACCGCAGTACCGGTGGCGAATTGTATTTTGATACCAAATTATGGAATGCTTTGGGTGCAACTGTTGGCATACGGTTTAGTCATTTGCTGGATGCAGATTTAATTAACCCCGGTGTAAAAAACCGTTGGGAAATTATTATACCAATTGGGCTAATTCCTAACTAATAAAATGTGTTGGTTTGTGAATCACTTTCAACTTTTAAATTCTTACCTTAAGTGGTAATAAAAAAAGGATGTTGCCCCTAACAGCAACATCCTTTAACCTAAAAAACCATCTTTCGATTATTGTAAACCTATTTAATTATTCCCTTTCCTGTCTTCTGCCACCCTCATGGTTGGGTTGACGTTGTGATTGATTATTGGGTGCATTTCTTTGCTGCATTTGTCTGTCATTGTTTCCTGCAGGTTGCCGCTCTATCCTTGGTTGTTCCATTCTTTGTTGATCTCTTTGCTGCATGTTGCGTTGTTGGTATTGCTCATTTCTATCCGGCCTCGCAGCTTCTTGCCGAGCTTGTTGTGATTGTCGTTCCATCCTTGTTTGTTCCATTCTTTGTTGATCTCTTTGCTGCATGTTGGCTTGTTCATTCCTTTCGGGTCTGTTCATTTCTTGCCTTGCAGGTGGTGTCTGCTGCCTGTTTTGCTCTTGCGGCCTTTCAAAACGATTGTTCCTTTGCTGAGGAATATTGTTATTGTCTGTTTGATTTGGCCTGTTGCCCGGAAAATTTTGCTGCATTCTTTCAGGTATGTTGTTATTTAAAGGGCTATTTTGCGGGGTATTGTTTCGGTTATTGCGGTCCACCTGTCTGTTGTTTCCGTAAATGGTTGCCTGCGTATTATTGTTGTTCGGACGATTATTGTAACCATCAGCACGATTGTTTCGAGGGTCATTATTTCTATCTCTGTCAACATTAAAATTATTACCGCGGTTATTGCCATTGTTGTTGCTGTAGTCAGGTCTTCTGCCATAATCAATATGTCTTGCTTCTATCCTGTTATTGGTGAATCTTTCCACTTCACGCCTTTCTGGTCCTCTTGTAAAACGACCTTCTCTGCCCTCATAGAAATTATTAATGGTTACAGCATTCCTAAAATAATTATTTCGGGGGGGAGAACAATACCTGTAAAAATCCCTATTGCCCATGTACTGTCTTGGCAAAAAGTTCCATCGGTCGTAGGGTACTGCCCCAAACGAAATATTTATGCCGGATCCAAAACCTAAAGGAGCCCATCCATAATAACCATCATACTGGCTCCAGCTAACCCATGCAGATGCCCATTCGTAGCCGGGTATCCACATCCAGCCATAAAAGGAATCGTATTCCCAGCGGCCATAATGAAAGGGTGCCCAGCCCCAATCAAAGTCAGATACCCACGACCAGCCGTAATTGGTATAATCCCAATGTCCGTCAGTTGCATATGGCCTGAAGGCAGGATCATCATACACCCATACTTGTCCAAAACGGGGTGTATTAAACCATCTTCCATACGGACTAAGTTCGTTTTGGAACAGGGAAATATTTACCTGAACAGCTTGTGCTTTTGCTTTGTTTACAGAAACAAAACTCATGCTTACAATTAAGAAAACGGTGATTAGTTTAAATCTTTTCATGGCTAATTGTTTAGATGATAATACAGTTCAAATTGCGTGCTTATGACTGTTTTTAATGCAGCAGGTTTGTTAATTAAATGAGAATAAATTGATTAGAGCTTGTGTTCTATGTTTGAAAACTTTTTAACCTCTTTTTATTGTCAGTTAATACCTGTTAATAATTATCAATAAACATTATAACTTTTGTAGTTTTAAAGGGCAGGGCGTTATAATTGCATACCAATTTTTTAGAATAACTGGAAATAGCAACTTAATTACTACGGTTTATATTTTAAATAAAAGCTATTGTATAAAATCAAAAAAAGTAAATCATGGGCAATCTCCTAAGAAATATGTTGGTAACAAGTTTGATAATAAACTCCTTTTCCTGCAATAAAAGTGTTGAGAAGATGCGACGAATTGAAGTGGTAGAATTTAAAACCAATACTCCGATATCAAATGCTACCATTGATTTTCGTAAGCTGGGTGATTTCGCTCCCTATTGCGTTTGTTATTGGCCTGAAGTAATTTTTACAAAACAAACTGATGCCAACGGCATTTGTTAGGTTACCGAAAATGAATTTAACCGGGCGAATGGAGGAATATTTATATCTAAAGAAAATTTTTGGACTAACGAATCTTATGTAATTGAAAATAGGTACCAACTGGATTTTTTTGGACAGGTTAATTTGCACCTTGTTACAACAAAAAGAAATCCAGAAAAGGCACTAATGAATATTCTGTGCAAAGGCGAACGGGCTACCTCGGGCACAGACAATGCTTATTTTTATTTGCCTTCCGATTCAACTTTTGGATATACTGCTTTTGGTGGACAAATTAATTCCTTTACCTGGGAAATATCAGATTCAAATAAAGTTTTGATAGAAAGTGGAGGCCCCATTCAAAAAGAAATTTTGAAATCGGGCATTACTGATGTGGAAATTAAATTTTAAAAACCAACATTTCTTTTACTATAAAACAATCATTTTAAGATTGTGTAATTGCCATAATTATATTGTTTGCAAATATTGAATCAGCATAATTCCATTGGATGATTTGATTTTATATTTAGTGAGGTTATTTTTTGCCAATTATTTTAATAAGAAATAATAAGTTCTTTATCAGGCACTTGCTATTTAATAAAATAATATCCACAAAAGCAACTACTTTATGTGGACAATTAAAAATCCAAAATATCCTGCTTAATGATATTTTTAAGGACCCAAAACTTGTAATATGAAATATCAATCTGGCCAGACAGTTACACTTTTAGATACAGAATATAAACCTGCCGGTAATGCTGTTATTTGCAACTACGAGGAAAGCTCAAACAAATACGAAGTGGCCTTTACTTATCCGGGAAATGAAAAGGCCGATAAAATTTCCATTCCAGCAGAACGGTTGATATTACTGACAGATTTGGGTGGCAGCTATCATGGGTAATCATTGCCCTGGTAGTTTTTTTATTTTACTGATAGATAGCTCTACTTTATTTATTAGTTAAGAGAAAAGCTTTTTTCTAAACCGGCTTTTGCAATTTCAGCTCATAAATTTATATTTATAGTAATTCTACTAGTTTTTAAATAGTAATTTTTCTATTTCCCCTTCTGGTATTCTACTAAAAAATTGAAATAATCCTATTCATAAAATAGCGAAGTATTGCTATTGGCTGCAAAGTTTATTCGCCCCATCTTTGTGTAAGAAGTTGATTGATATTAGTTATATCAATCATTGTCCAAAAATCCTGATCAACCAAAAAAATTACCAATATCCTTAATAAAAACCAACGAATCCAATATCAGTCAACTTCTATTTTTTTCTTAGTCTTGTTTTAAAATAATTTTTGTATCCCCCAAAAAAGGACCTTCTTAAAAAGGTCTTTTTTTATTGAAACAATCTCCAGTTTCTCAATACACAATACGCCCCTGCAATACAATAATCAAGTATACCCCTGCAAATTAAAGATCACCTCTTTTAAAATTTTGTTTTATACTTTTGAAAAATGGATTTCATTTATTAATTGCAAAGCGGCTGCAGTTTATTTTAAAATAATCAATCAACTTTATGTATGTCAAATAAAACGCCTAAAAATATATTTATCCAGGGTGCAATAACAACTGCATTTATTGCTGATAGTATTCAGAAGCACAGTTCAAAGACTGATATTGGTGCTCATAGTATTTTTTTAGGGCAGGTAAGAAAAGATTTAATAGAGCAGCAGCAGGTAACTGCAATAGAATATACCACTTACGAATCAATGGCTTTAATAAAAATGCAGGAAATAAGAGAAGCTATTTTTGATAAATACGCTTTAACCTGTATGCACGTATACCATAGTATTGGTAAAATAAATATTGGCGAAATATGCCTGTTTGTTTTTACTTCATCTAAACACCGAAAACTTGCTATTGATGCCTGCGAAGAAACTGTAGAAAGAATAAAGCAAGAGTTGCCGGTTTGGGGTAAAGAAATTTTTGCTGATGGAAATTATCAATGGAAGGAGAACACATAAAAATATTTTCATCTTCCTAGAGGGAAACTAAAAATTGCAATATCTTTTTGTATTAAATAAAATGAATGAAAAATTTCTTTGTCACCCTTATTTTTCTTTTTCAATTTTTGCCGGTTATTGCACAGCCGGCTCCTCAACACAATCTTGTATTTGATTCCCTTGCTAAACGATGGGATGAAGCCATTCCACTTGGTAATGGCTGGCTCGGTGCTTTAATTTGGCAAAAAGAAAATAAAGTGCGGTTATCGCTTGATAGAGTAGACTTGTGGGATGATCGCCCCATGGCTGAAATTGAAAAGTTAAGATTTAAATGGGTTATTGCCCAGGTGAAAAAAGGTGAATACGATACAGTGCAAAAAATAGGTGATGAACCGTATGAAAAATATCCTGCACCAACAAAAATTCCGGGTGCTGCATTGGAATTTGATATGAGTAAATTAGGAAAGGTTGTGCAGAATGAACTTGATATTAAAACAGCTTTAAGTACCATTAAATTTGAGAATGGAATCGTGTTTACTAATTACATTCATGCAGTTAACGAGGTCGGTTATTTTAGTTTCGAAAACTGTACAATTGACATTGTTCCATCCTTAATGCTGCCTTCTTATAATTCGTCAGCAAAAGGTAAAGCCGGCAATAGTATAGAAGGGCAGGGGCTCGCAAGATTGGGTTATGCAAAGGGTAGTATTACAAAAGGAAAGAATTTTTTATTGTATCATCAACCCACATGGAAAAGTAGTTATTATGAAGTGTTGGTGCAGTGGACAAAATTCTCTAACAAAATAATTGGTCAATGGACTATTACTCAAAATAAAAGGGCTACACTGAAAGCAATAAATGTTGCCATCAAAGAACCGACCGGTTGGGATACACATCTTGCCTGGTGGAAAGACTACTGGAGCCGTTCGGCTGTTTCAATTCCGGATACTATTTTAGCAAAACAATATTACCTCGAGATGTATAAATTTGGCTGTGTGGCAAGAGGCAATACGCCGCCCATTTCTTTACAAGCTATCTGGACAGCCGACAATGGAAACTTGCCACCGTGGAAAGGCGACCTGCACCATGATTTGAATACCGAACTCAGCTACTGGCCCGGCTACACAGGTAATCACCTTGACCTTACCGCCTCTTACACCAACTGGCTTTGGAAAGTAAAGCCTGAAAATGAAAGATGGACAAAGCAGTATTTTGGTGTGGATGGTTTAAATGTGCCAGGGGTAACAACCATCAGCGGCAAACCAATGGGAGGCTGGATACAATATTCTATGAGCCCCACCACTGCAGCATGGTTGACACAACATTTTTACTGGCAATGGAAATATGGAATGGATCCTCAGTTTTTAAAAGAAAAATGTCAGCCTTATTTTGATGCGGTAGAAAATTTTATTAGTAAAGTTCGTATAACTGATTCCACCAGGCATCAATATCATTTTCCGCTGAGCTCCTCACCGGAATACAATAACAATAGCATCAATGCATGGTTCCCCAATTTTACAAACTATGATTTGTCGCTGGTAAAAAATTTCTATAATGAATATGTGGAAGTGCTGCAAAAAACAACCGGCAGCAATGCAAAAGAAATATTGTTGGATAGTAAATTGTATCCGGATTTAGATACAAATTATACCGGGCTTACAATTGTCGCCACTCAAAATCTTGACGAGTCTCATCGCCACCATGCACAACTGATGGCCATTTACCCATTGGGGTTATTGAATGCTGCAGTAATGGAAGATAAAATGTTAATGGACAAAAGCCTGCGCTGGCTGGAGAAGATGGGAACAAGAGAATGGTGTGGCTATTCTTTTAGCTGGGCCGCCTGCCTGTATGCAAAAGCAAAGGAAGGAGATAGTGCTGCTAAGATGTTGCAAATATTTGCCAACAATTTTGTTTCGGTAAATAGTTTTCATTTAAATGGCGATCAGCGTGGCGGCCAATATTCTAATTTCACTTACCGTCCCTTTACACTTGAAGGAAATTTTGCTTTTGCACAGGGGGTACATGAAATGCTTATTCAAAGCAACAATGGCTACATAGAAATTTTTCCGGCCATTCCTGTTTATTGGAAAGATGTATCCTTCAATACTTTAAGAACTGAAGGTGCTTTTCTAGTTTCGGCAGTTAAACAGAATGGCAATATTACCCAGGTAAAAATTACAGCAACTGTTGCCGGGTTACTGCAACTAAAACTTCCCTTTAAAACATTTTTTATAGAACGTGAACAAAAAAAATATAAAGTAAACGACAATGTACTCAGTTTAAATATGACCAGGGGTGAAACGATTTTGGTAAAAAATGGTTTTGAATAATGTTGTTTAAAGTTAGTTTTTTATCAATAATCAATTCCTGCTTTTTAGTGTAGATAAATGCAGTTGCAGGCGATAGGTGCGGCCATACAGCAGCCTTTAAAATAAGTACTCATTCCTTTTTAAAATAGTGCAACCGTTTGATCGCGGATTAATTATTTATTTAGCGTACATTTTCATGCTATTATTGTTTTTCATTTAAAAAAAGTAATCATTTTATGAATTCGAACCGAAGAAATTTTTTAAGAAACCTAACATTGGGTACCGGTGCAATTGTTACCGGAGGGCCAGCATTTGCAACTGTAATTGCTGATGAAAGTGATCGGCGATTAATGAATAAGGCAACGCCTTCTGCAGGTTCGTTTAATATGTGCGGTTATGAAGCACCAAAATTAAATATTGTAAGAGTGGGTATTGTAGGATTAGGTATGAGAGGCTCCGGTGCGGTAGAACGATTGAGTTTTATTGATGGGGTGGAGATAACTGCGCTCTGTGATAAATATCCCGACCGGGTATCGGGCGCACAAAAGACATTGGCGAAAATGGGAAGACCCAAAGCCAAAGAATACAGTGGAGATGAAGGATACAAAGCATTGTGTGAAAGCAATGAGGTGGATTTGGTATATACGCCTACCCCCTGGGAATTGCACACCCCCGTAGCGTTGCATGCCATGAAGAATGGTAAACATGCCGCCACTGAAGTAAATGCCGGGCTCACTATTGAGGAATGCTGGCAACTGGTGGAAACATCAGAGAAAACAAAAAAGCATATGATGATGTTGGAGAATTGCTGCTATGATTTTTTTGAATTGCTTACGCTTAATATGGCAAGGCAGGGGCTATTTGGTGAACTGCTACATGCAGAAGGTGCTTACCTTCACGATCTCTCTAAGGAATACCTTTTTAACAAAAATGCTTATGCTGATATGTGGCGCTTAAAACAAAATATCAAGCTCAATGGATCCCTTTATCCTACCCATGGCCTGGGACCCATTTCGCAATGTATGAACATTAACCGGGGTGATAAATTTGATTACCTTACCAGCACAAGCACCAATGATTTCACCCTGAATAATCTGGCAAAAGAAATGGCTGCAAAGGATGATTTCTTTAAAGAGTATGTAGATAAGCCCTATCGTGGCAATATGAATACAACGATGATTCGTACTAATAATGGCAAAAGCATAATGGTACAGCACGATGTTTCTACACCTCGTCCTTATTCAAGAATTCACCTGTTAAGTGGCACCAAAGGAGCTGCACAAAAGTATCCGGGTCCAGAACGAATTGCTTTCGGACATGATTGGATAAAACCAGAAGCGTTAAAAGATTTGTATGATAAATATTCGCCGCCTATTGTAAAACACATTGGCGAAATAGCAAAAGGAGTAGGCGGCCATGGCGGCATGGATTTTATTATGGACTGGCGGTTGATTGATTGTTTACGAAATGGATTACCACTTGACCAGGATGTATATGATGCCGCAGCGTGGAGTTCTATTATACCATTAAGTGGAAAATCTGTAGCCAATCGTTCACGAAGTATGGATGTACCCGATTTTACAAAAGGTGCATGGAAAACAAACAAACCTGTAAACCTCACTTTAGATGGAGGAGGTAATACAACAGTAAGGTCTGTGGCTGCTGAAAAATAAGTAAATGAATATATTTTTTTTAAGAAAAAGCGTCCTGGTTTAGAGGCGCTTTTTCTTTTGGAAAAAAATTAAAAAACGGGCATACGGATAACAGGTGAATTGGTATTTTAATTAAACAAAAAGTAACGTTTACTATGGCTTCATTTAAAAAAATATCAGTAATTAGTAACCTGATTTTAAGTTTGCAGTTTTTTTGTTGCGCAGTAGTAAATGCGGCAATACCGTCTGTGCCAACAAACATTGCAGTTCCCTCTGCCGGCAATGCCTTTATAACTAGACTGGCAGCAGGTAGTGTTGAAGAAATAAATGATACAGGTTTAATAAACTGGACCAATAACGAAACAATAACAACTGTTTTTTTTAGCGTTGGCAAAATGGGTAAATTAAATGTAGCCATAAAAGCCAGGGTACCACTTTCATCAAAAAGTGTCGTTGCTGTATCAGTAAACGGAAAGGCCGTTAAAGTAAACCTGGGCGGCGACAGTGAATACAAAACATATTTTGTAACTACAGTAGATATTATTTCCACAGGTTATATAAAAGTAACGCTTCGGGGAATCAGTAAAACAGGCACCTGTTTTGCAGAAGTTTCAGACATAATGATTGGAGGAACAGCTACAACATCCAATGTAATTTTTGCCAATGATCCGGCTAATTATTATTGGTCAAGAAGAGGGCCTTCCTGTCATTTAAATTACACTACACCAGCAGCAGATAAAGAATATTTCTACAGTGAATTAACTGTACCAATTGGCGAAGATAAAATTGCTTCTTATTTTATGGCGAATGGTTTCGGCGAAGGATATTTTGGAATACAGGTAAATTCAGCTACAGAAAGAAGGATTCTTTTTTCTGTATGGGACCCTGCCGAAGGACAAGGGCAAACGACTTTGGTAAAAAAAGGAACGGATGTAACTGCCGGAAGATTTGGCGGAGAGGGGACAGGTGGCCAAAGCTATTTACAGTTTAACTGGAAGGCTGGCACAACCTATAAATTTCTTACAAAAGCTAAGCCGGATGCTACCGGAAGCACAATTTATACCTCCTGGTTTTTTGCGCCCGAACTTGGAGAATGGAAGTTGATATCCTCGTGGAAAAGGCCGGATATCCGTAAATACCTGACAGGGTTTCATAGCTTTTTTGAAAACTTCGAACCTTCACAAGGATACCTGAGCCGAAGTGCAATCTGGAGCAATCAATGGGTGCGATTGGCCAATGAAAACTGGAATGAAGTAACTGAGGTTAAATTTACTGTTGATGCAACAGCAAAAAATAAACAACGGCTTGATTATACAGGCGGTGTAAAAAATGGGCAATTCTTTTTAAAGAATGGAGGTTTTTTTAACAACAACATTGCACCCAATACGATGTTTAAAAAATCAGCAACCGGTATTGCTCCGGTAATTGATTTTAATGCGTTGCCATAATTATGTAACAGCGATACCAATTTTTAAAAGTTGCCCGGTTAATAACTTTAAAAAATATTTTCCATCCTATTATTAAACTAATAGTGAGCAAATATTTTACAGTACAGTATGTGAACAAATTGTAAACACATGGTGCCAAAAAACCTTTGGGCATCATTATTTAATTTTACTAAAAGCCTTATGCAGCAATGGTTTTAGAAGATTAATCTATTTTTTGCTGTAAATAAACTAACAAAATGTTGGTTCTAAATCAATAAAACTTCGTTCTATCTTTACGTCAGCAATAGCAAATAACCATTGTTGTTGTACACACTTTTTTCTTTGTTGTAGGTTTTTAAAATGAAAATCTTTATCATTTTTCTACAGCTTAAAAAAATAAATTCTGAAAAGAATTTATAACGTAGCCCAGCCATACAGGAAAACATACACAACGTTTGCATTTATTTCACCGCCATTTAATGATAAAAATTTTAACCCATTGCTGTTAAGGCAATAAACAGAAAACAATAATTATTAAACAAAAAAAATGAACAGTATGAAAAATTTAAAAAACATCGCATTCGCAGTTGCATCGATGGTAATATTTGTAAATATTACTAATGCACAAACATTAAAGGCAAATTATTCGGTAAGTTACGAAGAGCCACTTAAAGTAAAGTATCTCGGTGATGAAGGTCAATACCTTCTTTTCGAAGTAGTTGTACACACGGGTACTTCAACAAATCCTTTGTTATCAATCAGAGACAAAAAGGAAGGAGAATTTTATTCTTCGGTAGAGGAACCAAATCTCAAGCCACGTACTTTCAAAATCGAAAAAAGAGATGATGCTCAGATTTTAAATTTCAATTTGGTTGTAGGAAAAAAGACCTACACAAAAACATTTACGGTTAACAAAACCACCATTGAAAAAATTGATGTGGCTGAAAATGAAACAGACATCACTAAATTGTAATTAGCAACTTTTAAATTAATTATCCCTATAAATTGTAGCCCTGAATTATTTTCAGGGTTACAATGCAGGGATTTTTTAGTTAGTACAATTAAAGATTGCTTTTTCAATAATCTCTCAATGCATGAAAGGCAACCTTAATAAAAAATCAACGCTGTAGCAGCCTGCTTTTTTGTCGGTTATATTCCTCCTGTGTTATGGCTCCCTTCTGTAATAGTTCAAATAATTTATGTAATTCATCAGCTATCATATTTTGTGTAGAAGCAGATGCAGCCGATGTGGTAGCTATTGCCTGCGCCAGTTGAACAGCCTGGTTATTTATTGCCGTTTTTTTATATTCTTCCTGCGCATGAGTAATGGTATCTTTTAATAATTTGGGATGGTGGATTAGCTCATAAGTAGTTTCACCCATTTCAGCAGCTGTCTGTATATCTACATTACCATAGCCAAATAACCTGCCCCATATACTTTGGTCGTATTCCACATTATTAATTTTATCAAGCGGGCTTTCTTTTGAATATCTTGTAAAAAAGCCGCTTTCATCAACTACTCTAACACTGGTGATACACCATAAATTATTTTTCCAGCTAAGGTATTCAAACAGGGGGTATAAAGCTGCTGCCAGGGTTATAATAAGGCCTGTTGTTTGCAAAAGCCAGATAGATAGTGCAGCAACTAGCAGCCAGATAAATATTGGTAATACCAGTTTTATCCAGTGCTGTCTTGTAATTAGCAAAATTTTCTCGTCTTTCTTTAAGGATGTTCTCATAAAAACAAGAGATTTTAATTGTATAAGTGTATATTTTTCTTAGCAAAGAAATTGTAACTATAAAAGTAAAGAATGTTTGTCTAAACAATTTTTATTTGATAAACAAACACACCCTGTTGTTACTTTCATTATACGTAATTTTGAGATTCATTTTTATTTAAACATTTTATGACATCCGAGCGTTCTGAAAGGCTTATAAACGTATTAGATAAGCGGCAACCTGATTTAACAGTAGTACTGGAAAATGTTTTTGATCCACATAATATTTCTGCGGTTATGCGTACCTGTGATGCTGTCGGCATCCAGGATATTTACATCTTAAATAACAAAATTCCTCCACATAGAAAATGGAGTGAAAAAAGTTCCTCCAGTGCTGCCAAGTGGCTAACCATTCACCAGTTTACAGATGCGCAGGAATGTTTTGATGCGTTGAGGAAAAAATATGCAAAAATTTATACCACTCATTTAAGTACGGATGCCGTTGATTTATACCAGTTAAATTTAATAGAATCAGTAGCATTGGTATTTGGTAATGAGCACAGTGGTGTTAGTGAAGAAATAATTGCCATGGCAGATGGTAATTTTATTATTCCCCAGGTAGGTATCATCAAATCATTAAACATATCGGTTGCCTGTGGGGTTAGTTTATATGAGGCATATCGACAGAAAAAAAATGCCGGCCATTATGATGCAATAAAACTACACGGCCAGGAATTACTAACATTGAAAGAAGGGTGGGGATTTGTTGAAGAGTAATAAATATTTCCAACATTACTGTACCCAATTACTAAGTTATAATTCGCTTTACGAATTTTATTTACAATGGTTAACTCTTTTATTAAAAGATGCCGATAATAAGTACATTAATTTCTTACTAGTTTTTCTTATTTTTTTAAGATGTTAATTTTCTCGAAATTTTTTTTCTTTATCAATACCATCTTCATATAGTAAGCAGGAAAATATTTCTACACTATACTCTTCTCAAACAGATCTCTTTATTTTTTAGTTATGCACATTTTAATCTTTGGCAGGAATTATGCCCTCACCTATATAATTCTTACAATAATTAAAAAACAAAAAAAATGAAAAAAGTAATTATGTTTTTATTAGTAGCAGGTACATGTACAACTGCTGCAGTAGCCCAGGATACAACAAAAGCTGCAACTCCAAAAATGGAAAAATCGTTGCAAATGAAAGATTGTGTTATGATGAAAGAGGGTAAATTAATGTTGATGAAAGGCAGTAGCATTACTCCGTTGGATAAGGAATTAACCTTTACTAATGGTAGTGTAATAAAATTAGATGGAACAGTAAAATCCACTGATGGCGCTACTATGAAATTGAAAGAAGGCGAAGCAATTGGCCTTGATGGAAAGTTAATAATGAAGAAAGACATGCCTATGTAAGCATCTATTTAGTATTCTTAAAAAGCCACCTTAAGGTGGCTTTTTAATTTAATTTATGAGCTTCGTTTTTTTAATAATTATTTTCTTTTGTTAAACAGCGTGTAAAAAATACTTAACTGAAAAACACCGTTCTTATAATCAGGATTAATACCATTTGCAGGTTTAAAATCTCCTACTTTAGAAATTCCTGCTGTATACCTTGCACCAATTCCTATACCGATCTTGCTGTGGTAACCAATGCCTCCTGCTATAGAAAAATCTGTACTTTTAGCAAGGCTGTCAACACTTGCACTTGACTCGCCTGTTTTAAAGCCAATCTGTGGCCCGGCTTCTAAATAAAAGCCACCAGCACTTCTGTATTTCAAAAGAACCGGCACGTTGATATAAGAAACCTTTTGGTTGGTTGTTTGCCCAGCCGACTCAAATTTTGCACCCTGAGAAGAGAATAGCAATTCTGGCTGTATGGCAAAATTATTGCCTACAAAAAAGCTTATAAAGCCACCAAAGTGGTAACCAACCAAAGCTTTTGTTTTTACATTTTGCCAACTGTCTGTGCCAGTAAAATTACTAATGTTTGCACCTGCTTTTGCACCAAGTTCAAATTTTTGAGCAAAGGCAGTAGCGCTTGCAAAAAATGCTACTGTAACAATGATTTTTTTCATAAAGTTGTTTTTTGTTTATAATTTAAAATAAACACTTATTGGTTAATTGATAAAATATTCCAGGACTTTTATCTTATTTGTTTTGTTAAATATTTCTCAGCAGTATTTAATAATAGTGTTTAATTGCTGACCGTTTTTCCCAAACCGGTATTAATAAATTACCCGTACAGTTGCCACAGTTGGTTTGCTTTAAAAATAAGAGTAATCTGCTACACCAAACGATTTACAAAAATGCAGCCGGGTGCATTTAGTGCCGATAAAAAATATTGAATCATTAATCCATTTTCATTTTGCTTGCAAGCACCGTTGTGCTGAGGCCCAATAATGCGATAACGGTAAAGGACCAACGTAAACCTGCCAGTTGCGCAATAAAACCAATTAAAGGTGGCCCCAATAAAAACCCTAAAAAGCCAACCGTTGAAAGTGCAGCCAATGCTGCACCTGGCGACATGGTAGTAGATTTTCCTGCCTGGCCATAAGTTAATGGTACTACCGATGATACACCAATACCGACCAATAAAAAACCAATGGTTGCCGGAATAATAAATGGAAAAATAACAGCAGTAAGTAATCCAATGGCGATAATGATACCACTTGCCTGCAGCATATGTTTTACGCTAAATTTTGTAACAAGCCAATCGGCAACAAACCTTCCACTTGCCATCGAACTCATAAATGCAATGTATCCTAACGTTCTATAGGAAGCAGGTACATTTAATACTTTATCAAAATAAACGCCACTCCAGTCGAACATGGTTCCTTCGCAAACAAGGCATCCAAAAACGATAAGGCCAAGTTTAAGAACAGCTTTATCCGGCCTTGCAAAAAGAGGTTGCTGTGCATTGCCATTATCCTGCGGCAGCGTGTATTTGTAAGCTGTAAAAATCAGCAGTGCCGAAGCTATTGAAATAATAACAAAGTGTTCAAAAGGAGTTAGTTTAAAGGAAATCATTATGGTGCTGACTGCAGCGCCTGAAAAGCCCGCCAGGCTCCATAAGCCATGAAACGAAGCCATAATGGAACGGCCATAAATGGCTTCAACGCCAATGGCCTGCGTGTTAACAGCAATATTTAAAAGGTTACCGCAAAACCCAAACATAAACAATGCAGCCGCCAGTTGAAACGGGGTAGCTGCCAACCCAAGCAATAATAAAATAGAAGGATAAAGCAGGGCGCCTGCTATCATTATTTTTTTACTTCCAAACCGTGATACCAAAAAACCTGCAAGCGGAAGCCCAGTCATTAACCCCATTGGTAAAGCCAGTAAAACACTACCCAACCCTCCATCACTTAATTGTAATTGATTTTTTATATCGGGGATGCGGCTTGCCCAGGATGCAAATACAAAACCTGCAATAAAAAAGAAAACACTTACTGCAATGCGATAAGTTCTGTTGACAGAAAGGGGGATAGCTAATGTCATAATTAATAGTTAGATCAACAACAAAAACAGTTTAAGAGAACTGATTGATGATGTGCTTCAGTTTGTGTTGTACCTTATAAAAAGAAACCAGTTTATTAATAACTTCTTCCACTACTGCATCGGGGCAACTTGCGCCGGAAGTCAATAAGATTTTAACAGGTTCTTTATTTGGTAAAAATCCGACAGTGGTAATTTCTTGTTTTGTATGAAAATTATAATGCATTATTTCTGTTGAAGACATTATTTTTTCTTCAGAACTGATGAAATAAGTGGGTAGTGTTGATTCACACAATTCAACAAGGTGAGATGTGTTGCTGCTGTTGTATCCGCCAACTACAATGGCCAAATCTGCGGGTGTTTGTAATAAGCCATACACTGCCGTTTGGTTATCATTAGTGGCGTAGCACAAAGTATCTCTTGTGTCGGCAAAGCGTTCTTCAATAGAAGCTGCTGTTAAAGTAAATTTATCAAGCATCACCTGTTTTAAATAATCAGCAATTGCCTGTGTATCGCTTGCCAGCATAGTGGTTTGGTTAACTACACCAATGCGCTGTAAATCTTTTTCCACATCAAAACCTTCAGAAAATCTGCCTTTAAATTCGTTGTAAAATGCTGCTGACGGTTTTTCTCCTGTAATATATTTACT
>JAYWAU010000041.1:0-7234 GCA_043782265.1 Ferruginibacter sp.
TTATCTCTTTTTAATTTGGTACAAACCGCTTCTCTTAAATCTGCAAAACCTGCAACGGGAGTATAATGACTCCAGTTATCGTTGATGGCTTTTATTGCCGCATCTTTAATGTGTTGTGGTGTATCAAAGTCTGGTTCTCCCAAACTTAAGTCAATTACGTCAATTCCTTTTGCCCTTAATTCACGGCCCAGTTTGGCCATTTTAAGTGTTTCGGGTTCTGCAAAGCGATCTAATAAAGAAGAAAAATGCATGTAGTTAAATTTTAGAAATGCAAATTTACAAGAAACCAAACATTTATTGATTGTTAAGTTAAGAAAATGATATTTTGATGAATTCTTTTTATAGAATCGATTGTTGCTTTTGAAACAATTTAAAACAGTTGCTACTATTTATCATATTTAAAAATCAGCGGAGATAAGTCCGGTTCCATTTTCTTTTTTCGTTCAAGCTCTTGCTGGTAAAGTATTTCGCCAAGGTGTTTCATAAAAGGCAATCCAATCGTATCGTAATCATATTTGTCATCATTTAAAATACCATCGCCATTGCAATAAATAGTCGCTGATAAAAAGAATTCAATTTTTTTATCAAAATCAACGATGTAGGCAACATCTGTTAATTGGCCATATGCATCACCTACTTTATTAAATATGCGCATATTTTTTGGCAACTCCCCTTTTTCAGAACCAAAAAATAAAAACTTACAGTAGGCCGGCCAATAAGTTGCTGTATCTGCCGAATAAGGGGGAAATGTACTTTCAGTTGGATACTGACTCATGTATTTCAGCAAAAAATTCCGGTCTTCTGCGGTGATAATAAATCGTTGAGATGCGCTCACCTTTTCGGGATAAATTATACTTAATAAAATATTGTGAAGCTCCGGCAAACTGATCCTGTTTTTGTTTGAAAAATCCATCGGACTGTTTATCAATTGCTCCCCATTGTAATAATCTTTACCTCCTGTTAAATAACCTTTACCAACCGTATCTTTTCGTTTTACATATTGAGAACTATCATATTGCATTGGCTGGCTGTACAACAGTTTATTGTTATTGTCAAAAAAATTGATTGAATTGGTCGCCCGGTTTTGTTCTTCAGTCAATGGAATACTTAACCGGTGCAATACCTGGGCATTCCCATACCCCATTTGATGTAATTGTTCATTAATGTAACGCCGCCCCAAAAATTCGTACAGTCTGTTGTAAGCATCATTATCGCTTACCATCAATATTTTTTTTATGTAATTGGCAACAGATGGTTTTCCATCAGGTGATGTTGGATCGTTGTAAACAGCTGTTTGCCAAGGTTGAGATTGTTCGGTAATCATGGTGGTATTTTTATCAATACCAGTTTGTTTTAATTCATTTAACCGTTGTAAAGCCAATAAACAAATAGGAAGTTTTACCGTAGAGGCAGGGTAAAAATAATTATCTGGATTGACATTAAAATAGTAATTCTTTAAAGCCGGTATTCCATTAGCACCCTTATCTATTTGAGTATAAATAATTTGAACATTCCATTGCTTTCTGTTTTTAAAGATACTATCAAAATATGGAGGATATTGCTCAAGTAATTTTACCAGGATGCTGTCTGTTCTGGAGTTGTCTGCCACAACCATCGATGAAGCTTTGGGTTTTAAAATATTTACTGTATCAACTTTCGCAATAATTTGCTTTTGGGGCTTTTGCCCAACCACACAAAAACAACATAACAAACAAACACTAATAAAGCAATAATATTTTGAATACATAAACAAAGATTAGAGTGCAAAATGACGAAAAATCTAAAATAAAACGCTAAGAGTCTTCAAACAGTTTTTCCCCTATCTTTGCCAACTTCTAAAAAATTAACAAAGTAGCTACTAAAAGTAACCAATTATGAAATTGAAAGGCTTAGTTTGGTTTTTCGCCATTGCATTAATTCTAATCTCTATCTGGGAATTATCGTACACTTTTGTGGTACGCAGTTACGAGGCAAAGGTAAAAACTCAGGCGGAAAGAATTGTAAAATCTCAGTATCCGGAAGTAACGGGCGAAGACAAAAATGCATTGGTTAAAACAAGGATGCGCCACATTCTTGACAGCACCAAAGAAAAAAGTATTTATCCCATTGTTGGTACAAGCTACCAGAAATGTAAAGAGAATGAACTAAACCTTGGTTTGGATTTACAAGGTGGTATGAGCGTAACTATGGAAGTTAGTCTTGAGGGGTTGCTTAAATCAGTAAGCAATAACTCTAAAGATGCCGGTTTGGTAAAAGCATTGCAAACTGCTACTGCACAAAAAGTTGCCAGCAATTCAGATTACATTACTTTGTTTCGTACTGCTTTCACCCAACAAAACCCCGGTACACCATTAGCTTCTTTATTTGCAGGCCCGGGCAAACAAGTAAAAATTACTGACAGCGATGATAAAGTAATTGAACAGATTAGAACAATAGCTAAAGGTGCTATTAATGAAACTTACAAGATATTACTTAAGCGTATTGATAAATTTGGTGTAGCTCAGCCCAACATCAACTTAGATGAAAATAAAGGTATCATACAGGTTGAGTTAGCTGGTGTAACTGATAAAGAAAGGGTTAGAAAATACCTGCAGGCAAGTGCCAACCTTCAATTTTGGTCAGTTTACAATTTAGATGAAATTGGAAAAGGGTACGAAAATGCTGCCACTTCTCTTGCTGCATTCTTAAGCGGAACCAAAGATTCTTCCCGCATTGCTGATACAGCAAAACAAGCCAAGTTTGCAACTGCTTTGTATGAAGTAATGACTCCACTTGATATCAGGCAGGAAAAAGTGCCATACAACAAACAGTTTAGTTTTGTTACGCATGCAAAAGACACTGCGTTATTAAATTATTACCTGTCGCTGGATGTTGTTAGAAATAACTTCCCCACAGATTCAAAAATTTTATTAGGTACTGAAGAAGCTCCTGAGAAAGGTTTAAAATACATGTATGTATATGTGGTTAAAACATTACCAGGCGGCGAAAAAGCACCAATGGATGGTGAAAGTGTAGAAGAAGCTTTTCAGGGATATGATGATAAGGGAGCTCCCTCTATTAAAATGAACATGACCAGCACGGGCGCAAAAAAATGGGCTGATCTTACAAAAAATAATATTAACCGTCCTGTTGCAATTGCATTGGATGACATCGTTTATACAGCGCCAAATGTTATGGGAGCTATCGAAGGTGGCCAAACAGAAATTTCTGGCAAATTCACTACTGAAGAAGCACAGGATCTTTCCAATATTTTAAAGAGTGGTAAAACAAATGCCCCGGCAAAAATTGTTGCTGAACAGGTTGTTGGACCGACATTGGGTGAGGCTTCCGTTAACGGAGGTATGATGGCATTTGGGATTGCATTTTTAGTGATTTTCTCTTTAATGTTTTTGTATTACAATACCGGCGGATGGGTTGCAAATATTTCATTGATATTAAACTTACTCTTTACTATTGGTGTGTTAAGCGCCATGGGCTTCACTTTAACAGCAGCTGGTATTGCCGGCTTAGTGTTAACGGTAGGTTTGGCGGTAGATACCAACGTAATTATCTTTGAAAGAATTAAGGAAGAACTTACAAAAGGTAAATCTTATCCACAAGCAGTTAACGATGGTTACAGACGTTCTCTAGCTCCTGTAATTGATGCGCACGTTACAACCTTTTTAACAGCAGCTATTTTGTTTATATTCGGTTTAGGCCCTGTATTGGGTTTTGCTACTACACAAATGCTGGGTATTATTCTTTCGTTGTTCTGCGGAATTTTAGTATCAAGATTGATCACTGATTTCTGGACCAATAAAAACCGTCACTTCAATTATTTTACCGGCATTTCTAAAAGGGTTTTTAAACATGCCAGTTTTAAATTTATTGAATACAGGAAAGTAGCTTACGGTATTTCAATTGTTGTATTGTTGCTTGGTGTTGGCTCTTACTTCAACGGTTTTCATGAAGGCGTTGAATTTAAAGGCGGCCGCAGCTATACAGTAGCTTTTCCTCAGGCTGTAAAAAATGATGCAGTAAGAGATGATCTTAAAAATGCTTTTGAAGGAGACTTTCCGGTAATTAAAACTGTTGGCGACAGCAAACATTTAAACATTACCACTTCTTATAAAAAAGGTGTTGATAATGCAGACAGTTTGGTACAAACCAAATTGTACCAGGGACTTCAAAAAGTATTGCCCGGAATTTCGTACGCGGATTTTGCAAAGAACAATATCCTGAGTTCGCAAACAGTGCAGCCAACTATTTCTGAAGAATTAAAAAGCGGTGCTATTAAAGCAACCATCTTCGCGATGTTGATTATCTTCTTATACATTTTTGCCCGTTTCCGTGACTGGAGATATTCTGTAGGAACCATTGTAGCATTACTACATGACGTATTTGTTACATTGGCAGTATTTTCATTCCTGAAAAACATTGTACCATTCCCGTTGGAAATTGATCAGCATTTTATTGCAGCCGTTTTAACAGTAATAGGATTTAGTATGAATGATACGGTGATTGTATTTGATCGTATCAGGGAATACAGTAACAATGCTAAAAAAGGTGAAAGCAAAGGCTCTATCATTAACCGTGCTATCAACGATACATTAAGCCGTACCATTATGACATCCTTAACAGTGTTCTTAACCATTTTGATATTGTTCATCTTTGGCGGTGAAGTAACAAGAGGTTTTGCTTTTGCAATGTTGATTGGTGTTATTACCGGTACTTACTCTTCTATTTTTGTAGCTGCACCGGTGTTGGTTGATCTTGGAAAAGACAAAGCCTTAACTGAGCCTGTGGCTATAACTACGGATAAAGCTGTTGTTACAAAAGGAGCCTGATTAAATAAATAATTTATTATAAAAGAACCCGTTAACTTAATTGTTAACGGGTTCTTTTTTGTGTTACTATATTGTAATTAAATATTGAAATTGCTGAAAAAAAAATGTTTAGATGTTGATACCTTAATTAGCTAAAGGAATATCTTTTAAGAAAATTGAACTATCTTTTAAATATGGAATATTTTGATGAAACTGGCTGTTAAACAGGTACCTGAAAAAATTTACATTACTCCATTTGTCGCTAAATCCTATATAGTTGTTGTCGGGAAAACGAACTGCACAAATGTTGTTAAAAAGCAGCGGGACAGGTGAATTATTATTGTTGTAACCCCTGTAACCATGATCGCTCATTACAATTACAATAGCATTGGCATCCTTTTTACAAATAATTTCCACCAGCTTTTTAATTTTAGTGTTCGTGTATTTGATGTAAGACAAAAAAATGGGTTTGTTGTAATAGGTTTTAGGATCAAAAATTTGTGCGGTGGGTAAATAATTTCCGGCACTATCATAAAATACCAATGGGTGAGGCATATTAAAATGCGCATAAACAAACTGTGGTGTGGAAGATTTTTGGTTATCTGACTCAGTTAATTTCTTTTCAAAAAATTTATTGTTTCTATCTTCCTGCATGTATATATACTTAATGAAGGGAATAGCATATTTGCCATCAATAAAATTCCACCCAACATCTGCCAGTACTTTATTAAAAAAGATTTTGTGCGTTAAAAGCTGTGCCTGCGAAATAACAAATGAGTTTGATTTATAAGAAGGCTGGTCTAAAATATTAAAAATAGAATAGTTGGTAAACGAGTACCCCATCGATTTAAAATATTGAATAACCCTTGCATTTTTAATTTCTTTAATTCGCATTTGATCATCATCCATCGTGTTTTGCAATGCGTTGTAAGGCCTATCGATATATTCCATATTAAGCATGGAAGCCATCGAATAAAAAGTCATATTATAATTGGAAAAAGTAGGCAAAAACTTAAACTCTTTTTTTTCTAAAAATTGATACAAGTCATCATTGGCAAATCCAAAACTATCTTGTAAACTTTTGTATCCGGGGTATTCATCAAAAAGCAAAAGATATACATTGGGCTTTGTTTTAACAGCAGCAATATCAAAATTAATGTTGCGGGAGAAGGCTGAAGGAGCTGGTTGAACTGATTTTAAAAGTAAAGCACCCGCATCATACAGGCAATAAATTAGCAGCAACACATTCAGATACAAACACAACTTATATTGAAGTGTATTTTTTTTACGGATAAATAAAATAAACAGGATAAACGTACACAGCATAAAAGGAATAAATATGCTGTAGCCATACAGCCAGGATAAAATATGAATACTTTTTACCCATTCAAATATCGACCCGAAAAACAGTATCCAGCTACTAATAAAAAAACAAATCAAAGCAGCATGCACTGAGTTTTTTACCAGTAATTTTATGACTAAATAAAATAAGGTTACACAAATAAGGATTGTTGCACCAATTTTTAAAAGTTCTAGTGGATAAATAAATCCAAAATTTTCAACAGTGCCATGCAGGATGAAAAAAACTACCAACAAAAGGAGAAACCATGGGATAGTTTTAAGCTGTTTCATTTATAGTTTTTTCATTAAATAAAGTAGTCTTTCTGTACCAGTAATTTTTTCCTTTAATATTACCTGAAACTTTTTTGAAAAGACGAGTTCAAAATTTTCAACCGTGTAATCGTGAAATATATCCTCCCTATTTTGTAAAAGTAGTTTTACTTTTTCATCTGTTTTGGGTACAAACTCTATTAGTATGTAGCTCCCCATTGATGCCAGCCAGCCTGCAATAAAATCAAAGGGAACATTATTTGCAATAGCAAGGTGGTGCACCAATGCCAGCGCCAGTATTACATCTCCTTTTATTCTTTCATTAAAAGAATCTCTTTCTGTATTGTTCCAGCCAATTGCCGGCGAAGGAGTTTGCAGTGTATTTAGAACGGGTAAAATGTTGGTGATTTTTTCGCTGCGGATTTTTATATACAAATCATTAATACAATTGGCATCACTATCCACCGCTATTATTTGCTTTTGAGTATTTTTAAATAACAAACTAAAATGGCCATCATTTGCACCTAAATCAATCATTGAAGTATAAGCTACTGAACTTAAAAAAGATTTTACAAGGTTTGTTTTTTCATGTAAATATGCATTGCTCAAAATTGTATCCGAATAATAGTCATCCCAGGTTGTCTTGGCTTTTTTTATGTGCAGTTTTGATACATAGCCTGTAAGCCCGTTAAGTAGCAAAAGCATTTTTTGTTTTGAGAAAAGCCCGGCATTGGCTGCATTATTTTTCCCCTTTTTATCCTTAATAGTTGCCTGTAAATAAATATGCAAATAATTGTGCAAATTCCATTTTGCTTTTT
>JAYWAU010000042.1:0-7223 GCA_043782265.1 Ferruginibacter sp.
TGACAATTGCTTTCTTCCCAAACCATTGATCAAAAAACCAATCAATGGTAAAAAAGGTATCAGCCAAACTATTTGTAAAGTATTACTCATAAGCCACCCTAGCCTAAAGGGAAATTTTTAACTACACCTGATTAAGTTGTAGTGGTTTTATTAAATAAAAAAACTTCAAATTTTATTAAACTGCCTTTGCATCCCTTTAGGGGATGGGGGCACTAATTTTTCAACCTGTTTAGAAAATTTACATCTACTGAATGTGTATTTCTATACATCATTACAATAATAGCAAGCCCTACACTTACTTCCGCCGCTGCCACCACCATTATAAAGAAAACAAATATTTGGGCATCGCTTCCGGCTGTTGCCAGGTTAGATGTTTGAGTTTGCAATTTTGAAAAAGCTACCAGTAAAAGGTTTGCTGCATTCAACATCAGTTCTATACACATAAAGATAATGATGGCATTACGACGTGTTAACACGCCTATAACCCCAATGCAGAATAGTGCCAAAGCTAAAAAAACGTAATAATTTACCGGCATATAATTTATAACTTTATCTAAATACCAATATCCAATTTGATGGATGTTGTGCTAATGAAAAATATTTTTATCCTTCTCTTTTAGAAATAACCACCGCTCCAATCATAGCACTTAAAAACAATACACTGCTTATCTCAAAAGGAAATACATAATCAGTAAACAATAATTTTCCGAGATTTTCAATGAGGCCCGTACTGCCGTTATTTGTTTCTATCATCCCTGCGGTAGCGCTCTGCTTTAAAGCTGCTACCAATACCAACAATAAACTTGATCCTGCAATAGTACCTCCGTATAAAAGATATTTATTTTTTTGAGGTGGTTCAGATTCCGCATTTAAGTTCATCAACATTACAACAAATAAGAACAATACCATAATGGCACCTGCATAAACAATAATGTTTACAATGGCTAAAAACTGGGCATTCAATAAAATATAATGGCCGGAGATGGCAAAAAAAGTAATGATCAAAAATAAGATACTGTGCACCGGGCTTTTACTGGCTACCACCATAACAGCACTGCCTAAAGCCAGCACACTTAAAAACCAAAATAAAATTTCTGTAACACTCATTCTTTAAAATTGACCTTTTATAAACTATTTAACTGCTACCCTTCCACCCTTTGCTTTGGCATAAGCTTCCGGTTCGGTAACCGGGTTGGGTATCAACAAATCTTCTTTCCCATAAATAAAACCTTTACGCTGAAAATTAGCCGGAGCAAAAGTTTCGCTCAAATAAATGGCATCCTTCGGACAAGCTTCTTCACAAAGCCCACAAAAAATACAGCGCAACATATTGATCTCGTATTTTGCTGCATATTTTTCTTCCCGGTATAAATTTTCTTCGCCTGCTTTTCTTTCGGCTGCTTCCATAGTAATGGCTTCCGCCGGGCAAGCTACCGCACATAAACCACAGGCCGTGCAATTTTCTCTTCCTTCTTCATCTCTATTTAAAATGTGTAAACCCCTGAACACCGGGCTGAATGGCCTTGTCTTTTCAGGATAACTGATAGTGGGTGCCTTCTTAAACATGTGCCCAAAAGTAATGGACATGCCTTTAAAAATAGCAGGCAGGTAAGCCCTCTCCAATAAATTCATTGGCCTTCTATCTACCTGTTTAGCTCTGTTAGTTAATGCTTGCATAAATATTTTGAATTTTAGCAACCCAAAAGTTGCGCAAATATATTTTTATTGTTTAGAAGTACGCCGATATTTTATTGTAACCCTAAAATTACTGCACCTGTTACCAGCATATTGAATAGGGCCAATGGTATTAAAACCTTCCAACCAAGATTCATTAATTGATCGTAACGGAAACGTGGTATCGTCCATCTTACCCACATAAAGAAAAATACAAAGAAAAATGCTTTAAATAAAAACATGAAAATATGTGCTACTGCCATCCAGTTTTGTCCAATTTTTTCTATTGCATGCCCATCATTCAAAAAAGGAATATCGTAGCCCCCAAAAAACAAGCTTACCATCACCGCACTGCTGATGAACATATTGATGTATTCTGCAAATAAATAAAAGCCCAGTTTCATGGAAGAGTATTCAGTATGGTATCCACCAATCAGTTCATTTTCTGCTTCGGGTAAATCAAAGGGTGTACGGTTACATTCTGCAAATACACAAATCAGGAAAATTAAAAATCCCAAGGGTTGTTTTATTACATTCCAGATACCATCCATCTGGCCTGCCACCATTCCTCTCAGGCTAAGCGTTCCTGTTACCATCAGCAAAGCAATCAGCGCAATACCCATTGCCAGTTCGTAACTAATAATTTGTGACGCAGCCCTTAAGCCGCCCATTAAAGAAAACTTATTGTTGCTGGCCCAGCTACCTATCATGATGCCGTAAACCCCCATACTCACCACACCAAAAACATATAAGATACCGATGTTGATATCAGCAATTTGCAAATGAATTTCCCGTCCAAACAAGGTCACCGTATCGCCCCAGGGAATAACGGCACTTGTCATCATAGCCGTTAACATCGCTAAACTTGGACCCAGTATAAATAAAAATTTAGAAGAAAAATTTGGAATGATCTCTTCCTTAAAAAACAACTTCAATCCATCGGCCAACGGCTGAAAAATACCACCTGGGCCGGCACGGTTTGGCCCGATCCTGTCTTGCATAACCGCAGCCACCTTGCGTTCTGCAAAAGTAGCATACATAGCGATCACCAATGATGACATCACTACTACAATAATTAAAACAAGTTTCTCAATAATTAAAGGCAAATCAATGGATAACAACATAATCTATTATATAAAATATTTTTTACCGGCTTTAGTTCCTCTGTGGTACATCGTTGTGTCACTCCCTTGTACCGTAAACCTTTGTGGAACTACTCTTCAAGGCGCTACCGCTTTACTATTGCCCATTATTAAAAGTATCCGAATGTGCCGGACCATTTATTTCACTCAAATGAACCGATGGCTTATTGACCTCACTTTCATCATGGATATCCATCAACAGTCTCGGACTTCGTCCACCCATAACTTCTTTAACTGTCTCTTTTGGCATAACCAACCCCTCATATTTTCCCTGCGAAATTACTGAATGGCGGCTGATCTTTGTAACGCCTTCTATTACCCAATCACTTGTTTTCTTTTTATCAAAACGGCAGGTATTGCATATCCATCCTGGCTTACCATCATAACTTTGCACTTCGCCCCACTGGTCTTTACGGGCCGTTACCCTAAATACTTCATCTCCCCTTAACCATAAAGTTGTTTTGCCACAGCAATCAGGATTTTCGCAATTACGGTGAGCATCTACCGGCTTGGTAAACCAAACCCTGTTTTTAAACCGGAATGTTTTATCGGTTAAAGCTCCTACCGGGCAAACATCGATCATGTTGCCACTAAAATCATTCTCAATTGCTTTGGAAATATAAGTAGATATTTCTGCATGTTCACCCCTATCTAAAATACCATGCGAACGTTTATCAGTTAGCTGGTCTGCCACATAAGTACAGCGGTAACAAAGTATACACCTTGTCATATGCAATTGAATGTATGGGCCAATATCTTCTTTCTCAAAAGTGCGTCTCTTAAATTCATAACGAGTACCTTCCTTGCCATGCTCATAACCCAAATCCTGCAAATGACACTCGCCCGCCTGGTCGCAAATCGGGCAATCCAGCGGATGATTTAACAATAAAAACTCTACCACTCCCGCCCTTGCATCTTTTACTTTTTCGCTGGTAATATTTTTTACTATCATGCCATCCATTACAGTGGTACGGCAACTTGCCACTAGCTTTGGCATTGGCCTCGGGTCTGCTGTAGAACCAGCGGCTACCTCCACCAGACAAGTACGACATTTACCCCCACTACCCTGTAACTTGCTGTAGTAGCACATTGCAGGTGGTGTAACATCGCCCCCAATGGTACGTGCAGCATTTAATATTGTTGTACCCGGCTTTACCTCGATGGTAATATTATCGATGGTAACTTTAAAATTTGCCGGTGGTGCAGGTTTTGTTTCTTCAGCCATATCTATAAATTAAAAAATCAAAAGTCAAAAGTCAAAACCGGTTTACCTAGATTTCAGGATAATTGCGGCTATAATTTTTGAAATTTCATCTGCTTCTTTTATTAATTCGTTTACTTTTATTTTGTCGACCTCCGGCGTTTCTTTTATAAGACAAAGCCAATATTTTTTTTCGTTTGCCAATTTGAGCGCAATTACATAAAAGTTTCGCCAGTCTCGTTTAGAACTTCCTGCCTTACCTTCAACCACATTTGCTCCGATAGAGGTTCCACTTCTTAACAATTGATCGAATAGCGAAAAATATATTTTTTCGTATTTACAATTCTTAGTAAATAATATCAACTCTTTTGAAAAGTAAAAACATCTATGTCCAATATTATAAGGATTGTTGTCATCATTCAACCCAAATGTTTCAGTCTCATGATCATTGTACGTTTTTTTAATTTATACTTTTGATTTTTTACTTAAAAAAATTCTACACTGCCACCGGCACATGTATTGGATCTGCATAATGCCTTAGCCCAAAGTTTTCTGTCAAACATTTTTCAGGATTCAACACATGCCATTCAAACTCATCCCTGAAATGACGGATAGCCGCTGCTACCGGCCATGCTGCTGCGTCTCCCAACGGGCAAATGGTATTGCCTTCTATCTTGCGCTGAATATCCCACAACAAATCTATGTCCTTCATTTCCCCTTTACCGTTATCAATTTTCTTTAGTATCCTTTCCATCCAGCCCGTTCCTTCCCTGCAAGGGCTGCATTGTCCGCAACTTTCATGGTGATAGAACCTTGCCAGCGTCATGGTGTTTCTAACCACACACTGGTCTTCATCCAACACAATAAATCCACCACTGCCCATCATACTGCCGGTTGCAAAACCGCCATCACTCAGGCTTTCGTAGTTCATTAAACGCTTCTCTCCTTTGGCTGTGGTCAGCAATAAATTGGCTGGCAGTATTGGAACAGATGATCCTCCAGGGATGCATGCTTTTAATCTTTTGCCATTCGGTATGCCTCCACAATATTCATCACTAAAAATAAATTCTTCTACAGAAATGGTCATATCAATTTCGAAAATCCCCGGCTTATTAATGTTGCCACACGCAGAAATTAATTTAGTACCAGTTGATTTGCCGACACCAATTTTTGCATACTCTTCGCCCCCTTCATTTAAAATAGGTACTACGGCTGCCAGTGTTTCTACATTGTTTACTACCGTCGGGCAATCCCACAAACCTTTAATGGCTGGGAACGGAGGTTTGATTCTTGGGTTTCCTCTTTTGCCTTCCAGCGATTCTATCAATGCCGTTTCTTCACCACAGATATAAGCACCGGCCCCACGTTGCACATGCATTTCGCAATCGAAGCCGCTGCCTAAAATATTTTTACCTAAAAAACCGTTTTGTTTTGCTTCTGCTATCGCTGTTTCTAAAATATCTGTAATCCAGGCATATTCACCACGAATGTAAATGTAACTGTTGTTGCTGCCCAAAGCAAAGGAGGCTACAATCATTCCTTCTATCAACAAGTGCGGAATAAATTCCATCAGGTACCTGTCTTTAAAAGTACCGGGCTCACTTTCATCTGCATTGCAAACAAGATAGCGTGCAACACCTTCAGGCTTCGCCAAAAAGCTCCATTTCATTCCTGTAGGAAAACCAGCACCCCCACGCCCCCGCAAACCACTTTTTTTTACTTCCTCCACGATATCAGCCGGGGCCATTTTTAAGGCCTTTTCTACACTGCGGTATCCACCTTCACGGCGATATACTTCGTAGGTTCTGATACCGGGAACATTTGCTTTGTCTAATAATAATTTTCTTGCCATAAAGCCCTTTCTCCAAAAAGGAGATTTGATTATGATGAATTATTTCTTTACTGAATTTTTACTCCCTGCCTCGCAAACAAAACCCAACGTTTACTCTTCTTAACCCATACCTCCAACACCCTCAGCCGGAAATTGGTGGCTGCCGCTCCCTTCAATGTCGCTTTATATTCTCCTAAAAAACGAACATTTGCCATATTGTCGTTCATTGTTATAGTAATGCTGTCTTCTTTTATACCTTGGTAACTAATATAACCTGTTTCCAAATCCTTTATAACATCAGCTTTGTTTTGTATCCAGCCGTTGCTGTGGCCGTAACTCAACGCTTTGTCTGTTTGCTGGTTGATAGAAATTGTATTTTTATCTACCAGTGCCTTGTGAAATTCTTTTAGCGTTGTGATCAATTTTTCTTCTTCGCTTGTTTGGGCAAAGCTTACAAATGAACTAATCAACAGCAATAGATTTAGCAGAAATTTCATTGTTGTTTGGCCGTAAATATTCATTATAAATGATCTTAATTATCTCAATTAAACTTGTTGCTCTTTATCATGATTAAACATCCAATTAATACCAAACTGATCTGTTAACATCCCAAACCTAGCACCCCAAAAAGTATCCTGTAATTCCATTGTTATGTTGGCGCCTTCGCTTAATGCAGCAAATGTTTTATCAATGGCTGCTGTCTCTTTAAAATTTAAAGAAAGGCTAATATTGCTTCCATTAGTTACAGACATTTCCGGCGGGCAATCGCTAACCATTAATGTAAGTTGGTCTGCCTGAAAAGCTGCATGCATAATTTTATCCTTCATCGCATCGGAAGAGGGCATAGGCGATTCTCCAAAAGTTTGCTGATGAAGAATTTTTCCATCTAATACCTTTGAATAAAATGCCAATGCTTCTGCTGCATTGCCATTAAAATTTAGGTATGGTACTATCGCTTCCATGCTAATGCTTTTTAATTATTTATTGCTGCTTTATTACTGCACTCCTCAATAATCGCATCCACTTTTTCTTTCGTTAAATGTTCCCTATAGGTTTTACCCAATTGCATCATGGGCGCATAACCACAGGCACCAAGACACTCCACTGTTTTTAAAGTAAACAAACCATCCGCAGTTGTCTCTCCTACCCCTATGTTTAATTTTTGTTTTATGTAATCAATTATTTGGTCGCTGCCGTTGAGCATGCAGGGACCTGTTTGGCAAACTTCAAATAAATATTTACCAACGGGTTTTAAGTTGTACATGCTGTAAAAGCTGGCAACTTCATATACTTCGATGGGTTCAATTTGTAACAAATTTGCCACATAATCCATTACCGGCGTATCAAGCCAGCCACCAAACTCATCCTGCGCCAG
>JAYWAU010000043.1:0-7202 GCA_043782265.1 Ferruginibacter sp.
CGGAATATTTTCCCTTATCTTTTCATTCACCAGTTTTTCAACTGCAGCAATTTCTTCATTGGTTACTTTGGCAAAATGGCTGAAATCAAAACGCAGGTAGTCTGCGTTTACGAGGCTTCCTTTTTGTGCTACGTGTTTGCCTAATACCGCACGCAATGCAGCATGCATTAAATGGGTAACGCTGTGGTTGATCGAAATCGATTTTCTTTTTACCCCATTTATTTTAGCTGTAACAATTGTGTTGATGGCAGCAGGAAGGGTATCAGTAAAATGAATGATGAGGTCATTTTCTTTTTTTGTGTTGGTTACTTCAATGATTTCTTCGCCAAATTGTAAAGTACCGGTATCGCCCACCTGGCCACCGCTTTCAGCGTAGAAAGGAGTGGTGTCTAAAATGAGTTGGTATTGCTCTTTTCCTTTGGCAGTTACCTTTCGGTACTTTATAATGTTGCTATTTGTTTCCAATAAATCGTAACCGACAAATTTGTTGCTGGTATTTTCTATTAGCGTTATCCAATCTTCAGTTTCTAAAGTTGTTGCAGCACGGGAGCGGTTTTTTTGTTGCTGTAATTCTCCCTTGAATTCTTCAGCGTCGACTTTCCAGTCAATTTCATTTGCCATTAGTTCGATTAAATCTAAAGGAAATCCAAAAGTATCAGTAAGTTCAAATGCAATTTTGCCAGGAATAGTTTTCTCTTTTACTTTTTGAAGTTTTGTTTCATTTAATACTCTTTTACCATTTATTAATTCATAAGGAGATTCATCATAAAATGAAGTATTGTAAACTCTCGTGGCTCCAGGAATTTGCTCACGAAATTGAATGTATTCGTTAAATCTATTTATTCCCTTATCCAATGTTTTCAAAAACCCTTCTTCCTCTTCCTTAATAACTCTAACAACAAAATCCTGCTGTAGCTTTAACTCTGGAAAAACCTTTTCAAATTGTAGTGCTATCATTGGCAACAACTGGTGAAGCATGGGCTGTTTATATTCCAGGTAGGAATAATAATAGCGAACCGCACGACGCAGGATACGACGTATAACATAGCCAGCGCCTGTGTTGGAAGTCAATTGTCCATCAGCAATACAAAAACTAATTGCCCTGATATGATCAGCAATCACCCTGAAAGCAACACTTTCTTTATCATCACCCGCTTTATATTCTTTGTTAACTATTTTACCTATAGCTGCAATGGTACCAGTAAAAACATCCGTATCATAATTGCTTCGTTTGCCTTGTATCACTCTCACCAAACGTTCAAAGCCCATTCCCGTATCTACATGTTGTGCCGGTAAAGGCTCAAGGCTGCCATCTTTTTTTCTATTAAACTGAATAAACACATTGTTCCAAATTTCAATTACCTGCGGATGATCGTTGTTTACCAATGTGCTTCCTGCAACCTGTTTTCTTTCTTCTTCGCTTCTGCAATCAACATGTATTTCTGTGCACGGGCCGCAAGGGCCGGTATCGCCCATCTCCCAAAAATTATCTTTTTTATTGCCCAATAAAATACGGTCTTCGGCTACATATTTTTTCCATTCTGTATATGCTTCTTCATCTTTTGGTAACCCTTCTTTTTCATCACCTTCAAAAATGGTTACGTATAATTTGTCCTTGTCTAATTTGTACACTTCCGTTAGTAATTGCCAGCTCCATTCAATAGCTTCTTTTTTAAAATAATCGCCAAAGCTCCAGTTGCCCAGCATTTCAAACATAGTATGGTGATAGGTGTCAACACCCACTTCTTCCAGGTCGTTGTGCTTACCGCTAACCCTTAAGCATTTCTGCGTGTCTGCGGCCCTGTTATACGGCGCCTTTTTATTGCCCAAAAAATAATCTTTAAACTGGTTCATCCCTGCATTGGTAAATAATAACGTAGGGTCATCTTTTAAAACAATGGGTGCGGAAGGAACAATGGTATGGCCCTTTGATTGAAAGAAATCTAGAAATTGCTGCCTTATCTGTGCACTCGTCATCATAAACCTGTATTTTTTGGGTTGATTTTTGCAATATATCAGTCTATATTTGTAGACTTTTGAAAAAACTGTGGCGCAAAGGTAAGGAAAAGCTATGCCCATCCTCATCTGTACAAGTGCAATAGAGAAGAAATTTGAAGTAGAAATGATACCGAAAAAATTATTAAATGCAGGATAACCTGCATTTTGTTAATATATAAATATATTTTTAAGGGGTTATATTAAAATCCACATAGGGTTAGGGTTGCATGAAGAAAATAAAATATTATTATAATACCAATACGCTGCGCTATGAAAAACTGGTGACACCTTTTAGGGTAAAACTGTTGCGCATATTTGGTTTTCTTTCTGCTTTGCTGGTTAGTTCGGCATTGATAATTGGTTTGTATACCAAATTTATTCCGAAACCAACAGATAGAGAATCGAAGTTGAAGGAAGACTTAATGAAAGATAATTATACTGCTCTGAGTGAAAAAGTAAAAGGTTTACAAGAGCAAATGGCTGGATTGGAGAAAAGAGACAATGAGGTATACCGGTCTATTTTTGAAGCCAATCCTTTGCCTGATAGTGCACGGGCGAAGTTGCAGGAAAAATCAAAGGAACTGGATAAAATAAATGTGATGAGTGATGATGCATTGGGTAAAACAATTGCACTTGACCTTAATAATATCAGCGCCAGAATTGCTTACCAGGTTAACAGTTATACAGCTATTGAAAAACTAATTAACAACCAGGAAAATAAACTATCCTGTATTCCCGCCATTCAACCGGTAAGTAATAAAGATCTTACAAGAATTGCAAGCGGATTTGGTTTTCGGATTCATCCTATTTATGGTATACCCAAAATGCACAACGGGCTTGACTTTACAGCGCCACAGGGTACCCCCATTTATGCTACCGGCGATGGAACAGTAACAACTGCCGGTGCCGCCACAGGAACAGGTAACCACGTAATAATTAATCATGGATATGGCTACGAAACAGTTTACATGCACATGGTACGGATAAAAGCAAGAGACGGGCAACGTGTAAAAAGAGGCGAAGTAATAGGTTGGGTGGGAAGCACCGGTGCCAGTACCGGTCCGCATTGCCATTATGAAGTGCATGTGAATGGACAAAAGGTTGACCCGGTTTACTTTTTCTATAATGATTTAAATGCTGAACAGTACGACCGTGTATTGAAAATTGCTGCAACCGGCAGTGCCAAAAGTTTTGATTAATAACGGGTTCCCGAAGAACTACCTTTAGAGGCAAAAGCTTAATTTTATTTACCAAATAGTGCATGGCTTTACAAACACAAATAGCATTTGATTTTGATGATGTGCCGCAACAACCGTTGCCGCAGAAAAAAGCTATTGTAAAAAAAGAAAAGATAATTGAATTGCCCGAAGCAATTACTGTAGTAAAGAAAAAATCTACAAGGGGAAGAATGAGCCTGAAAGAAATGAGTGCCGGTGTTGACTTACTGGAAATACCGGATGATGAGATTTTATTTCAGAAAATGTATTATTCTATTGGCAAAGTGGCGGCAATGTTTAAAGTAAACCAATCGCTGATAAGGCTTTGGGAAAATGAGTTTGATGTGTTGAAGCCGAAAAAGAATGGCAAAGGAGACCGTTTATTCAGGCCCGAGGATATTAAGAATATTCAACTGATTTATCATTTAATGCGGGAAAGGAAATACACTATGGAAGGTGCCAAAGATTTTATAAAGCACAACAAAAAAGCGGATGAAAAATTTGCTTTGATAGAATCACTCAAAAAATTAAAAGGATTTTTAAACGAGTTAAAGGCGAATTTATAATAGATAATTCAAATGCGGCTATCAACACATTTATAGAAAGATTACATTAGTATTCTTAGCTTTCCTTCACTTCATTATTAATAACAATGGTATTTGCTTCACCTGCAAATACAACTTCATTGCTTTCCAGTATTTTTTTTATCTGCAGGTTAATTGTTTGTTTGATTGTATCAAATTCATTTAATGAAATTGTATCTGTAAAATATTCTACGATTATTGTTATCCCATTCTTACTAACTTCTTTTAAAAAAACAGAACCCGGTCCGGAAATTAATTCGCTATTGGAAATCAATAATTTTTTTATTGCTTCAATAATAATTTCTATTTTTTCGGATGGTGTTTTAACAGATAAATCTAATTTTATTTCTGCTCTTCTTTGGGTTCTCATACTCCAGTTATCTACCATGGAATCTACCATTTGTTTATTTGGAATAGTAACAATCGTTTTATCTGCTGTAAGTATCCTGGTACTGCGTAAACCGATCTTCTCAACTCTTCCCGCAACGTTATTGACTTTAACTGTATCTCCTGTGAAAAAAGGCTTATCTATAAATATTATAAAAGAAGCAATTAAATTTTCAAGGCTTTCTTTTGCTCCCAATGCCAATGCGGCACCCACCAAACTTAACCCGGTAAGTAAGTTGCCCAGAGGCTGATTAAAACAGGCTTTTACAATAAGTAAAATGCCAATAATGCCAATGATAACTTTTAAAAAATCTCTTAAAAATGTAACGAGTTGATTGTCTCTTGCATCGGGGGTGCGGTTGGCTTTTTCTTCCAATACCAGGGCAATAAAATCGGTTAATCTTAATACCATCCTGATAAAGGAAATGATGATAAGACCCGTACCTGCCCGGGAAAGAATATCAGCTGTTGTGTGGCCATAGAGTGTAAATAATAAAACCTCCGGAAAATTCAGTTTGTCAATTGCAAATACTGCAATAGAAAGTACAAGGAACCATTCAAATGGGCCAGCAACAAGGTTTACGAAACTTTCTTTGCTTACATTGTTCCATATTTTTTTTACAATCTTAAAAAATAAAGAAACTAAATAACGGGATAAATATCGCTTAAGCAGTAATGCCAGTAATATAGTACCGCAAACTACCAGGTAGCTACGGATGGTATTATCAAAATAAACCTGGTCTAAAAAATCCATACTTAAAAATATTATAATACTGCTGAATTATTTTACTAAAAATTGCTGCAGGCCATCTTTACGCAAAACAAATACCTTGCCGTTGCCTGCTTTTATTTGTAAAGCATCCGTAAATGTAACGGGGAGTTTATATTCTTTTAAATCCAAGGAACCTTGCTTGTATTGGTACAGAGAAATATTACTAAAGCCGTACAATGTATTGGCAATAACCTCTGTGTTAGTCCAGTTTAGAAAGGGGAGCCTGTTTTTAAAAGCACCATAATAATCAAAAGTATAAAAGCCTTTTGCGGTATCGTATAAATAAACAAACCTGTCCCTGTCAACAATCTGTGTTGGTGATGGAATGCTGTCAAATACATTTCTGAAATCTGCTGTTTCCAGCAATATATCACCATTATCATCTACTTTTTTTAGTTTAGCATCTCCTTCATCAAACAGCCAAACATTATTATCATAAGAAGCAGCGATTGTTTTTACTTTAATAATATTTTGTTTACGCAGGTTTATGGTATTGCGCACATTAAGAAACCTGTCCAGTACAACAATGGTAGAATAGTTTTTATAATAGAGTAATACTTTCAACGGATTGGTAGCATCTATAGAGAATAATTTGCCATACTTTCTAACATCGTTAAAAACAACAGAGTCGCCATTTGGACTTAATTTTTTTAGTTGGTTGCTATTGCTGAGTAAATAGATATTATCAAGGTTATCAATAGTAAAATAAGAGTAGTCTCCTGTAATAATTTTGGTAAATGTAAACGAAGAATCATTTTGTCCAAAAGTATAAGAAGTCAGTAGTGTGCTGCAACAAAAAAGAAAAGCTATCTTTTTTAAAATTGTCATTTATTGAAATATTTTAACTCAGTTGTTTCACCATTAAATACGGCATAGCTATCATAGTTAATCCATTCGCCTAAATTAATATAGCGGCTGTTTTCATTCAAAGTAAAGTCAATAGGTAAATGGCGGTGACCAAAAATAAAATAATCGTACTGTTCTTTTTGTAATACTTCTTTGCAATAAATAATCAGCCATTCATTTTCTTCTCCTAAAAATACTTCAACTTTTTGCGAGGCTAATTCCCTGCTTTTTTTTGAAAAATAATTTGCAATACCTAACCCAAAATAGGGGGGTAAAATGCCAAACATCCATTGGCATAATGGATTGCGAAACAGTTTCTTTAGAAATTTATAACCATGGTCTCCGGGACCTTGTCCATCACCATGGCCTATTAAAAATTTTTTACCGTTAAATTCAAAAGGGGTTGGTTGATAATAAACAGGAATATTTAATTCATTTTGAAAATAATCTCCCATCCACATATCATGATTGCCCACAAAAAAATGTATTTTAATTCCTGCATCGGTTAATTCGGCCAATTTGCCCAGCAACCTGGTATAACCCCTCGGTACAACCATTTTATACTCAAACCAAAAATCAAACATATCACCTACAATGAAGATTTGTTCGGCATCATTTTTTATAGCATCTAAAAACTGAACAATCCTCTTTTCCCTTTTGAGGCTTTCAACTGCATCGGGTGCACCAAGATGAAAATCGGAAAGAAAGTAAATATTTTTTCGGGAAGTTATGCTCATGATGACCGATTCAACAATTATTGTTTTTCACTATCTACCAAAAACAAATATACTTCTTTAGGGCCATGAACACCTGTAACCAATGTTTTTTCAATATCAGCAGTACGGCTTGGGCCGCTGGCAAAAGTAATTAAGGAAGGAATGTTGCCGGCGTATTTTTCTTTTAATAATTGCAGTGCATCTTTTATATCGTACACCAATTGGCTGGAGTAGGCAATACAAATATGTACAGGTGCATATACACTAACAGTACGGCCACTTTGCTGTGCAGCACTCATTACAATGGTTCCTGTTCTTGCAACAAGATATTCACAACCTGTAACAGCGGCATCGCAGCTTTCTAAATTCAGCGTGTTACTATAGTCAGCATTCCACTTATCCTCATTGCAATAAATCTTCATCCATTCCTTTACTTTTATTAATTGTTGAAGCTGGCTTCGTAAATCCTTTTCATCTATACAAAAAACAAACTTGCCCTGTAATTGGGTAAAGGCTTCAGCAAAAATAATATCCAGTTCATCTTTTGCAGGTTGATAAACTGAAGTAGTGTTATCAATTTTGGGAAAAGGTAAAGGCACCGGATTACCCAGTGCCTGCCTTATTTTTTTTAATATATTTTCTCTTGCTGTTGAATTAGCCATATCCCTTTTAAATTAAAGGT
>JAYWAU010000044.1:0-2592 GCA_043782265.1 Ferruginibacter sp.
AATTGTGACTCCCTTCTTTGCTTAATTAAATTTTATTTACAGAATGGCTGTATGAAAATACAGTCATTCTTTTATCTCATATTTCAAACTAACAAGAGGATTGTAATCTGCATATCTGTTTTGTACAAATTTTTTTATTATGATATTTTCAAATGTTCTTTTAAGTATTTTTTTAGCAATGCCGGGCGGTACAGAATGGATATTTATTTTGTTGGCCGTGGTATTATTATTTGGCGGCAAAAAAATACCAGAGTTAATGAAAGGTATTGGTAAAGGTGTACGTGATTTTAATGATGCCAAGGTTTCTGTAAAAAATGATATTGAAGAAGGCATGAAACCAAAGCCTGTAACAGAAACTGTTAACCCCGTAAATAATTCAATTTAAGTCTCTTTAAACTTTTGATATTTTATTTGTTGGTTATATTGACTGATAATAAAAGTTGATTCAAAAATTGCTACCGCTATTTAAACCACCATTTTGTCAACAGTAACTTCAGAAAGAAAATATTTTTTTAAACGCATAAGCGGTAAAGAAGCACCAAAGAAATTTGAAACGAATTTCTTTGATCATATTGAAGATTTGCGCTGGCATCTGGTACGTAGTATTGTAGCCTGGCTGATAGCTGCTACATTTATATTCATCTACATTGATTATGTGTATGACAATATTATATTAGCACCTGCAAGAGAAACATTTTTTACTTACGGCGCATTGTGCAAATTGGGTCAATGGCTTCATCTGGGTAACTCCTTGTGTATGCCTGTAATAAAAATAGATTTTCAAATTACTACCGTAAACGGAACATTTACATCAGCGATAAACATTGCCATGATTGGAGGTATTATTGCAGCATTTCCCTATATTTTTTGGGAACTCTGGCGTTTTGTTAAGCCTGCACTTTCCCCTTTAGAAAGAAAGTACGGAAGAACAAGCATATTTTGGGTGTCTGTATTCTTTTTTACGGGAGCTATTTTTGGCTATTATTTATTAGCACCTTTTACATTTAATTTTTTGGCAAGTTTTACCTTAGGCAAATCAGGGATGATACAATATAGGCCATCTGTAAATGATTATGTAGATAGTTTAACGAACCTGATATTAGGTTGTGGAATTGCTTTCGAATTACCAGTACTTTGTTTTGTATTGGCAAAAATGGGAATTGTAACGGGTTCGCTGTTAAAAAAATATTTCAAATTTGCGTTTGTAATTATATTGGTAGTGGCAGCCATCATTACACCTTCTCCCGATTGGACAAGTCAATTCCTTGTAGCCATTCCTCTTTTATTTTTATATTGGATCAGCATTATTTTAGCTTCACGTGTAGAAAGACAGCGGACAAAAGATAACAATCAATAACTAAAGAATAAGTTTTCAAAATATTATCCTGGGCAGAAAGCAGTATTGAATATCATTGCAACTTGTTCCGATGTTTAGCGTAATGGTACACTTGTACAATATTTTTTAAAGCAGCTTCAAAGAGCTTGTTCAATTATATACAATTTACTGATTGATTTTCTTTAGTAAATGATACTGGTATTTTAGCATGGCTATTACCAGCCACTGGCGAGCACGTCTGCAAGATGCATTGTTTTAAGTGGAAAATTTTTACCTTTTATATAGCCATCTAAATGCATCAGGCAACTTAAATCTGTAGAGATTATATATTCGGCTTTAGTAGCTAAAGCATGTGTCACTTTCTGATCAGCCATGCCAATTGAAATACCGTCAAACTTTACAGCAAACGTACCGCCAAAACCACAGCAGGTTTCTACGTCGTTTATTTCAACCAGTTCCAAACCAGCGACATTACTTAATAATTTACGTGGGCCTTCTTTTATTTTACATTCCCTTAATGCCGCACAACTGTCGTGATAGGTTGCTTTAACATTCAACACCGCTCCAACATTTTCAACTTTTAATACATCAATTAAAAATTCAGAAAATTCGTAAATTCGTTTACTTATATCTTTTACCTGGTTATATTGGGCTGAATTTTCGAATATTTTTTCATAGTAATTTCTAATAAAACCTACACAACTTGCACTAGGCGCAACAATATAATCTGCATTATCAAAATCTTTTAAAAACTTGTTACATACGGTCCTTGCCTCATCCCAAAAACCGGCATTAAAAGCAGGTTGACCACAGCAGGTTTGGTTGGTATTGTAATCAACTTCACAACCAGTTTTCTCCAATACTTTCATCATATTGAAAGCAGTTTGCGGATAAAGCTGATCAACAAAGCAAGGTATAAATAGCTGTACTTTCATGCCCTTAGCCCCGTAAAGGGAAATTTAATTTAAGAATGTAGAATTTCTATGTTGAAAAGTAAAATCGAATATATCGCAGGCTAAATTTCTAACTATTAGGTAGTAAAGCTTTCTTTTAAAGCAATCATTTTTAATGCAGTTACTGCAGCTTCTTCTCCTTTATGGCCATGTTTACCACCTGTTCTTTCATCAATTTGCAGTTGATTGTCTACTGTTAAAACACCAAAAATAGTAGGCACCGGCAAACATAAATTTACTTGTAAAACGCCTTCTGTTACAGCTTTACACACATAATCAAAATGAGGTGTATCGCCTTTTATT
>JAYWAU010000045.1:0-2590 GCA_043782265.1 Ferruginibacter sp.
AGGGCTGTGGAGCCAATTGAAGGAATTGATACAATGATGTTGCGAACAGGGAAAAAAGTAGCAGATGCTACAATAACCAAAGGGCCCGGTAATGTTGCTAAAGCACTCGGTATAAACAAAATTCATTCAGGAGAAAATTTATTGGGTAACAATATCTTCATAATGACCGACACTAATTTCATTAGTGAAGAACAAATAGGAATTAGTAAACGTATAGGTGTGGACTATGCTGGCGAAGACGCATTGTTGCCATATCGTTTTTATTTGAAGGGAAATAAATATGTAAGCGGAAAGCCATCTGGTTAAAGTTTTTCTTACAATTGAAATTACAAAGCATATTACTGCTAAACAGGAAAAATAATAGTAAATAAAAAAGGAAGCAATGGCTTCCTTTTTTGAAATAGTATAATTGATTTCATTAAAATTTAGGACAAGGGATACTCTTTCCTTTGGTAGATGCCTTTTTAATATAGATAAGGGAAAACTCCGAACCTCCCCGACTACTTGTGGCAGCTTTAAGACTGCTGGTATTAATATCATAACTGGCACCAATGCGCAAACCATTTATTTCTAAACCAATGTAAGGGATAATAGCATCGCCAATCCTAAGCCAGGAACCAAAATATACACTTACCGGGTCATTTTCATCCTGGGTAAGATTTGCTGCTAAAGCACCTCCCAATACTGTTTCGGTCGCTTTGTTTTGAAATTGAAAAATGGCTGATGTAAATACAGAAAGATTATTGCCAATTGGGAAAGAACCGCCACCATGTACTGTCATTCTGGAAGATAAGTTCCAGGTTTTATCAATAAAACTTAAGCTGGGTTTATTAATATGATAAATGGAAGTTCCAAGGTAATAATTATTAATACCATTGGTGGAACCTGAATATAAAATACCGGCATTTAAATCAAAGTAGTTTTGATTGCTTCCATTATTAAGATTTTCTGCAGTAGTTCCGGTAAACCCGTTTTGTGTTAGCTGATCTTCAAAAGTCAATTTGGTAAAATCTAAAATGGCACTGGAGTAGGTAGCCTGAAATCCGCCACCAATAGTATTGTATCCATCTTCATCCAATGCTTTGTGATAGCTTAATGAAAGAGACCCATAATTTAACTTTAAAGCGGCATCAGCACTTTGATCGCTTAGTCCCGAAATACCAATTCCAAAAACATCTCCTTCAGGAATCTTATTTTTTAAAATAGCAAAATCTATGGAAGCGCTTGTGGTTACATAGGCCTTTGGAATGGAGGGCCATTGGTCTCTGTGGTTGGCAGCTACACGCCACTGACCATCAAACTTACCAGTGAAAGCTGGATTTAAAGTAAGTGGTGAGGCAAAAAATTGCGAAAAATGTGGATCCTGTGCTTTAACTAAAATAGTAAACAGTAGTGTACAGGCAATTAAAACTAGTTTTCTCATTTTTTAAAATAATTCAGAATATTAAAGATAACCATTTGCAATATAAAGCTGCAGAGGTTCCTGTAAAAGTTTCTTAATCAGCAAAAAAAGCTGCGTATTAATTTATTTATGATGTGTACAGATTGAAATTTTTATTAAACGAGGCAAAGTTATTATGATTGCATTTTTTGCCCAAATGCTAAATCTCCTGCATCGCCCAAACCTGGCACGATATACCCTTTACCAGTAATCTCGTCATCAATATCCCCACACCAGATGGTCGCTTTGGGCTGTTCTCTCAACACAAACTCAATACCTACAGTGCATGCTATGGCACAAACAATGTGAATTTCCTTTATAACGCCTTCTGCTTTCAGGTATTGTATGGCCTTTACTAAAGATGCGCCGGTAGCTATCATCGGATCACTGATAATTAACACTTTTCCGTCTATTTCAGGGCAACTAAGGTATTCAATGCTTATTTCAAAAGTGCCATCGGGTTTATGCTTACGATAGGCACTGATAAATGCATTTTCCCCTTTATCAAAATAATTAAGCAATCCATTGTGTAAACCAAGTCCTGCTCTTAAAATAGTTGCAAGGACTGGTTGTGATTGCAACACTTTGCAATTGGCTATTCCTAGTAGGGTAGTAATCTCCTTTTCCTCCCAGGCTAAAGTTTTACTTATTTCATAGGCTGCCACCTCTCCAATTCTTTCGAGGTTTTTACGAAACCGCATCCTGTCATTTTGCACTTCAACATCTCTTAATTCGCTAACCCAATTGCTTATAAGTGAATGTTGGTCGCTGAGATTAATTACCATGAATATATTTTTGAAACTTTGAATTTGAAATTTGAAATTGCATCCCAAACCTATGTTGTAAAAGTAAGAATTAAAACTTCAAAAACATGATTTACAGGTCAATTGGAATAATGAGTGGCAGTTCGCTGGACGGGGTGGATATAGCTTTTGCAGAATTTACAGAAACGGGTGGCAAATGGAGTTACGAAATTATAGCAGCAGATTGTTTAGCATATTCGGATGAATGGAGAGGTAAGTTATTAACTGCAACTGATCTTTCTGCATTGAATTACCAACTCTTGCACACAGATTATGGACATTATATAGGCAATAAAATAAATGAGTTTATTGAGACGAACAATTTGCAGCATCGGGTAAATTTAAT
>JAYWAU010000046.1:0-7189 GCA_043782265.1 Ferruginibacter sp.
TTTTTATTGTCCTTAACAGGTATTCCTTTAACAGCAGGCTTTCAGGCTAAACTCTTTATGTTGATTGCAGCTGTAAAAGATGGTCACCAAAACTGGTTGGTTATTTTTGCAGTGTTATGCGCAGCTATCAGTGCATATTATTATTTCAAAGTTATTCAGGCAATTTATTTTAAAGAAAGTAACACTGTAGTTACACAGGATTGGGATATTACTCCTGCTTTTAAAATTTTACTTATCATAACAGCCGTGCTTATCGTTGTTTTGGGGATATTCCCTACAATCATCACAGACTGGTTACATTATTTCCTCTAATCATTATATAATCCAATTTTTCTTGTTGTTACTCAATAATGCAAAAGTTTATTTGCTATAAGCTTACTGGTACTTGTAAATTAATTACCGTTTATAAATTTTTTAATGGCCTTATAGTTTTTCAGGATTAACTTTAAGGAGAATTTTAACAGCATGAAAACAGGCGATTCTATTGGATTATCTTACCAGACAATAAAAAGTAACCGGCTTAGAACAGCCATTACAGTAATTATTATTGCTTTGGGCATCATGGCACTCATTGCCATCATTACTGCTGTAGAGGCAGTAAATCAAAGCCTTACTCAAAGTTTTTCAACCATGGGGGCAAATGCTTTCAGCATTCGCTTCAAAGAAAGAAACATACGTTTTGGCGGCGGCCCAAACAGGGGCGAAGCAAAAAAAACAAACCGAAATGCTGTTGTAAGAGCATCAAGCGAAGGCAAACTGATTACTTTGGAAGATGCAAGGGCATTTAAAGAAAGGTACGGTTTCCCTGCAAAAGTTGGAATCGCCTTGTCTGGTCCCAATGGCATAATTGTAAGTACAGATACAAAGAAAACAAATCCGGATATAAGAGTAACCGGTGGTGATGAAAATTACCTTCAACTCAATGGCTATGAATTATCATTTGGAAGAGACTTTAACGAAGCTGATGTTGAAACAGGAAGAAGTGTTTGTGTAATAGGCAATGTAATTGCTCAAAAGTTATATGGAGACAACACCCAACGGGCATTGGATAAAATCATCACTGTTGCTGGTAATAAATACAGAATCATTGGCATTCTAAAAGACAAAGGAAGCAGTGCATTTATGAACGCAGATAAAGTGATAATAACCACATACAATAACATTCGCCGCATTTTTGGCGCAACAACCCAGTCTTATAATATCGCTGTTATGGTATCCGATCTTAAAATGATGGATGTTGCCATAGGCGAAGCAAAAGGAATATTCAGGCCGGTGCGTAAACTGGACGTAAAAGAAGAAGATAATTTTTACATAGATAAAAGTGACAGTATTGCACAATCTCTTATGAAAAACCTTGGCTTTTTGCAATATGCAACAATTGCTATTGCGTTAATCACTTTAATTGGGGCTGCAATTGGTTTAATGAATATTATGTTAGTGGCTGTAAATGAAAGAACAAAAGAGATTGGTTTAATAAAATCATTAGGAGGCAAAGCTGCTGAAGTAAGGGCTCAATTTTTATGGGAATCAATATTGATAAGCCTTATGGGGGCTGTTGTGGGTATCATTGCAGGAATATTATTTGGTAATATTGTTGCGGTAATTTTAAAGACAGGTTTTGTGATTCCATGGTTATGGATAATTGCGGGTGTAGTGGTATGTTCATTAGTTGGTTTACTGGCTGGTTTGTATCCAGCCTATAAAGCTGCCAAGCTAGATCCCATCGTAGCATTGCGTTATGAATAAAACTTAATAATTTGTTCATTAAGGGTATTTAAACTATAAAATTCGCAGACTGTTGCAGCTTGTTTATAAAAACTAATAAAAATTTTCACTGCGGGTTGTTTCATACAATTATTTTATTAACTTGTGCTCCACCTAAAAAATTTCTAAATCATATTTGATTGTTGAAATACTTTTTTTAGGTAGCATTGTATTGTCAAAAATTTTAACTAAACATCTCTTAAATTTAACTCACAAAAAAAATTGAACGTCATGGCAGAAACAAAATCAACTGCAACTGTAAAACCATCAACTTCGGTACAGGCAAAAAAAAGTGGTAATTCCATATCATGGATAGCACCGTTAGTGTGTATCCTGGCAGGTTATTTTATTTGGAGAATTGTATTAGGTAGTGCATCGAATTTTACAAAACCTGGAGATGGTTGGTTTTGGCCAGAGCATGCAGGACCCAAAGGGAAAATCTACAACATGTACCTGGGAGGTATTATTGTTCCGTTACTTATTGGTCTTTTTTTAACCGTAGTAACTTTTATTATTGAAAGATTTATGACAATCTCTAAAGCAACGGGTACAGGAAGCAATGCAGATTTTATCCGTAAAGTACAATACCATCTTGCTAATAAAAATGTTGATGCTGCAGTTGCTGAATGCGATAAGCAAAAAGGTTCTGTTGGTAATGTTATGAAGGCAGGCTTACATCGTTATAAAGATATGATCAGTAATACTGAATTGACTACAGATCAGAAAGTGATGGCAATTCAAAAAGAAGTAGAAGAAGCTACTTCACTTGAATTACCAATGCTGGAGAAGAATCTTGTGTTCTTATCAACTATTGCCTCTGTTGCAACGCTGTTGGGTCTTTTAGGAACGGTATTAGGGATGATTCGTTCATTCTCTGCATTGGGTGAAGGAGATGGTGGTGGAGCTGCTGCAGGTAAATTATCACAAGGTATTTCTGAAGCCTTGTACAACACAGCATTAGGTATTGGTACATCTGCATTTTCTATTATTTTTTATAATATTTTCACAACAAGGATAGATGGTATCACTTACGGTATTGATGAATCTGGATTTACTTTAACACAAAGCTTTGCTTCCCTGTACAAATAAATTGTATGGAAAAAATGAAATTTTGTATCTCAGGTAAATAAATAAATTCATAAACATGTCAAGAGCTAAAATACCACGCAAAAGCACTAATATAGACATGACGGCCATGTGCGACGTTGCGTTTTTATTATTGTCTTTTTTTATACTTGCAACTAAAACAAAACCACCGGAAGCGGTAGCGGTAATTTCACCTTCTTCAGTATCAACTAAAGTGGCCAAGGAAGAAGCTATACTAGTAACCCTAACAAAAGAAGGGAAAGTTTACCTGATGTTGGGTGACAAAGCACACAAGAATGCTATTTTAGAAGATATCAATACCACAAAAGCATTGGGCTTGTCTACAGCAGAAATGACAAAGCTAAAAAAGACCGAATTTATAGGTGTGCCCTTTAACCAGTTAAAAAGTCTGCTTGATTTGGCAACTCCTATGGAACCAGGTAAAATGCCGGGAATACCATGTATTGATAGTACAAATAATGAGTTGACAGATTGGATTCGCAGCGTAACAAATGCTTATAAGGGAGAGAACATGGATAATCTGAATCTTTTAGTAAAAGGAGATAATGCAGCCAAATATCCTGCCTTTAAAAGTATTAAAGAATCATTTAAAAGAAATGATCTGTACAAATTTAAAGTTGTAACAAATTCTGAACCTGCACCTCCCGGATCGGAGTTGGCAAACAAAGCATTATTAGAGAAAAAATAATTGTAAACTTTTGTTTTAATTTACTTTAAACAAATAAAAAATTACCGATATGGCAGAAATGGATACCTCGTCGGGAGGCGGACATAAAAAAGGCCCCGGCGTCAAAAAGCCAAAAAAGCAATCTACCAGGGTAGATCTTACACCCATGGTGGATTTAGGATTTTTATTAATTACGTTTTTTGTGTTTACAACTACCATGAGCCAGGCAACGGCAATGAATATGAATGAACCTAAAGATGATCCGAATAACCAGTTAAAAGTTAAGAACTCAGGTGTATTAACATTGCTTTTAGGTAAAGGTGATCAGGTATATTATTATATGGGGGAATTGACTGATCCAACCAAACAATTTAAAAGCAGCAATTTTAAAGATATCCGCCAGGTGATTTTGGATAAAAAGAAAGCTACACCCATTGGAGACTTGATGTACATTATTAAATCCGATAAGGAAGCTACTTTTAAAAATGCAATAGATGTATTGGATGAAATGTCTATCAATGATGTACCTCCGGGGCACTATGCTGAAGTTGAAATGAGTGATACAGAAGCTCAATTAATAAAGGCAACAGAACAGGCGAACGGTATTAAATAATTTATGGAATTTGTTGAATTTAGAATCTAACCACAAATCATTTTACAATGGATATAAACAAAATATTAAGCGCTGATATTCTCGATATAGTTTTCGAGGGTAGAAACAAGCAGTATGGTGCTTACGATCTTCGCAAAACATATGATAGCCGTATTAAAAAAGCCCTATTAATTACTGGGGGTTTAATAGTGTTGATATTTTTAGGTTCAATTTTTGCCAATATAATAGGTAAAAATAAAACAGACCAAATTGAAGTGTTGGATACGCAAATGGCAGAAATTAAAAAAAATGATGCTCCACCGCCACCACCACCGCCACCGCCACCTAAAGCACCACCACCTCCCGAAATTAATCAGATAAAATTTACTCCTCCTAAAATTGTAAAAGATGAGGAAGTTAAGCCGGATGAAAAAATTGAAGAGATAAAAGAAGACCAGGTAATTAGTAACAAAACTGTGGAAAGTGATAACAAAGTAGCGATCGTGCAGGCTCCTGTTGAAGATAAGGGTACACAGGTTGTTGAGGCACCTAAGAGCGATGATGAAGATAAAATTTTTACCAAGGTAGAAAATGAAGCAGCATTTCCCGGTGGAGAAGCGGCCTGGAGAAGATATTTGGAGAAAAATTTAAATGCAAGCACACCTGTTGATAATGGTGCTCCTGAAGGTACTTATCAGGTAATTGTTAGATTTATTGTGAGTAAAGATGGTAGTATCAGTGATGTACAGGCAGAAAGTAAACATGGTTATGGAATGGAAGACGAAGCTGTAAAGATTATAAAGAAGGGGCCTAAATGGACACCAGCTTTACAAAACGGACGTAATGTTAATGCTTATCGTCGCCAGCCAATTACTTTTGTAGTGCAAGAAAACTAAAATATTTTTTTATAACTTTTATCCCTTTACAGATTTGTAAGGGGATTTTTTTTGATATTTATTTTCAAAAAATGATATTTTATTTAAGTCAAAGCTTTTAAGCCAATGAGTAATTTAGTTGCAGGCAATAATTCCACAAATATGGTTTACAGTTTTAATAATCCAAACAAAATATGGAATAGTTTAAGATGGCAGAAATTGAAAATAAACGCAACACAGGCAAGCCTAAAAAAGCTGCATTTATAAAAAAGAATACGAGGGTAGATCTTACACCGATGGTAGACCTTGGCTTTCTGTTGATAACATTTTTTGTATTTACCACTACGATGTCGACACCCACTGTAATGAACCTACATATACCATTTGATAAGGTTCCTCCTGGCGATTTAATCAGTGAAAACTGAGTGTTGACAATATTGTTGGCAAAGGACAATGTGATACAATATTATGAAGGCATGTCTCAATCTAAACTTGGAATAAAAGAAACTTTTTTTGGTAATGAAGGCATCCGCAAAATTATTTTACAGAAAAGAAAATTGCTTCAAAAATTAAAAGGAACACCCAATGACCTGGTGATGATTATAAAGCCTTCTGTGGAAAGCACATTCCAAAACTTTGTTGATATTGTAGATGAAGTTGCTATTAATGACGTAAAGCATTATTATATTTCAGAAATCGACAAGGAAGATGAGAAGAGATTCTACCTTATGCCAATAAAAATTCAATGATTTTAAGTTATGTGCCCTGAAACACTTTAATACTGGTTTATCTTTGCAATATGATAAATAAGTTATCGGGTTGGGAAGATACAATTGTTGCACTTGCTACTCCACCAGGAATTGGCGCTATTGGAGTAATTAGATTAAGTGGAGGTGCTGCAATTGAAATTATCAATTCTTTATTTGTAGCTAAAGATTTAGCCACCAAGCCCTCACACACGTTGCATGTTGGTTTACTTAAAGAAGAGGATAAAGCGATTGATGAAGTAGTGGTTTCTATATTTAAAGGACCTAAAAGTTATACAGGAGAAGATGTTATTGAAATCAGTTGTCATGGTAGTCCTTATGTACAGCAACAGGTGTTACAGGCATGTGTTCATAAAGGAGCACGAATAGCCAAGCCCGGTGAATTTACCCAACGGGCATTCTTAAATGGAAAGCTGGATTTAACACAGGCCGAGGCTGTTGCCGACCTTATTGCCAGTAATACCGCTGCTTCACAAAAAACTGCCCTTTACAACATTCGTGGAGGGTTTAGCGAAATATTAAAAGCACTGCGGGATGAGTTGATTAGTTTCTCCGCTTTAATTGAATTGGAACTTGATTTTAGTCAGGAAGATGTTGAGTTTGCGGATCGTAAAAAATTCAACGAACTCATTCAATCGGCGCAGGCTACTACAACAGAATTGTTACAATCATTTCAACTCGGCAATGTTATAAAAAATGGCATCAGTGTCGCAATAATTGGTAAGCCCAATGCCGGAAAATCAACATTATTAAATACGCTTTTAAATGAGGATCGTGCAATTGTAAGTGAAATAGCAGGAACTACCAGAGACACAATTGAAGAAGTATTAAATATCAAAGGTATTTTATTCCGGCTAATAGATACTGCTGGTATTCGGGAACACAGCACTGATACAATTGAATTGGTGGGTATAGAAAGAAGTTTGGAAAAGATGAAGTCTGCGGATGTTATTTTGTACATCTTTGATGTTAGAGAAATTACAAAAGAAGAACTATTGTCAATATCAAACAAATTGGAAGAAAATAATAATACCCTGTTATTGATTGGAAATAAGGCTGATATCATAAGTAATGAGTCTGCCGTTGAGAAATTTGACGGCTTTAATAATATTCATTTTATTTCGGCCAAAAATAATACTGGTATTGACGGTTTGAAAAATAGCTTATTCAAATCAACAGTGAATGAATTGACTTCGTCTGAAAATGTAATTGTAACAAATGCCCGCCACTACGAAGCATTACAACAGGTTAAAGTTTCTCTTAACGATATTGAACTTGGTCTGAGTAATGAAGTGCCGGGGGATCTTTTAGCACTCGACATTCGCAGGTGCCTACATTATATCTCCGAAATAACCGGAGATATTTCCAATGAAGATGTGCTGGATTTCATCTTTAGTAAGTTCTGTATCGGAAAGTA
>JAYWAU010000047.1:0-7188 GCA_043782265.1 Ferruginibacter sp.
GTATATTTTTGCACCTGATTAACTAAATAATACTACCATGTCAGACATTGCAACAAGAGTAAAGAAAATAATTGTTGACAAATTAGGTGTTGATGAAGCTGAGGTTACGCCTGAGGCTTCTTTCACTAATGATTTAGGTGCCGATAGTTTGGACACCGTTGAACTTATTATGGAATTTGAAAAAGAATTCAACATTTCAATTCCCGATGAACAGGCTGAAACCATCACTACTGTTGGTCAGGCTGTTACTTACCTGGAAGAACACGCCAAGTAATCATCATCTCTTTTTTAATCATCGCAGGTAAACTTTATGGACTTTAAGAGAGTAGTTGTAACCGGATTGGGCGCTATCACTCCCCTTGGTAAATCTGTTGCTGAATATTGGCAAGGTTTAGCTGATGGAGTGAATGGTTGTGATTTAATCAAACAATTCGATGCTTCTAAATTCAAAACCAGGTTTGCCTGCGAGGTTAAAGATTTCGATCCCACCAATTATCTTGATCGCAAAGAAGCCCGAAAAATTGACCGGTTTTCCCAGTTTGCAGTAATCGCCAGCGACGAAGCTGTGAAAGATGCAGGTATCAATAAAGAAAATATTGATGTTGACAGGGTAGGCGTAATAATTGGCAGTGGCATTGGAGGTTTAATAACCTTTCAGGAAGAGGTAATCAATTTTGCCAATGGCGATGGAACTCCCCGTTTCAATCCCTTCTTTATTCCCAAAATGATTTTGGATATTGCCGCAGGGCATATTTCTATCAGACATGGTTTTAGAGGACCCAACTATGCAGTGGTAAGTGCCTGCGCATCTGCTACCAATGCCATAATAGATGCTTTTGATAATATAAGACTCAACAAAGCAGATATAATTATTACCGGAGGTAGCGAAGCAGTTGTAAGTGCAGCTGGGGTAGGTGGTTTTAACGCCATGAAGGCGCTTAGTGAAAGAAACGATGATTACAAGACTGCCTGCAGACCATTCGATAAAGATCGTGATGGTTTTGTAATGGGAGAGGGTTCTGGTATTATTGTTATTGAAAGTTTGGAACATGCATTGGCAAGAGGCGCAAAAATTTATTGCGAAATTGCTGGTGGTGGTGCCAGCGCTGATGCTTACCATATTACGGCTCCTCATCCAGAAGGACTTGGTGCTCAAAACGTAATGCGTAGTGCCTTAAGAGATGCTGGCATGAAACCAGAAGACATTGACTATATTAATGTTCATGGTACATCTACTCCATTAGGTGATATTGCAGAAACGAAAGCTATTTTAAATGTTTTTGGTGAGCATGCATATGATTTAAACATCAGTTCTACAAAAAGTATGACGGGGCATTGCCTTGGTGCCGCAGGTGCTTTAGAAACATTGGCTTGTATAATGGCTGTTACAAAAGATATTGTTCCCCCAACAATTAATCATTTTACAGATGATCCGGAACTGGATGCTAAATTGAATTTTACTTTTAACACAGCGCAAAAACGTACAGTAAACGCTGCACTTAGCAACACCTTTGGTTTTGGTGGCCACAATGCTTCCGTGATTGTAAAAAAGTACATCGCTTAATTTTCTTTCTCAGAATTTTTTTCTCAATTGAGTTGAAGTTTAACCGACTTCATTCTTAATCTATGCACCCATTAAATTGACTGCCCAAGTGTGTTTTATTTTGAGTACACAAAGCAATTATTTTTCGGCGAGTCAATTATTTCCTATGTATAAATATGATAGATGATTGATATTAAAAAATAGGCATTAATTAAATTACTAAACATAAGGTTACTTATGTTTGCTTTTATATTTTTTCATTGTAGTAATTAATATTAATTTCGATTTAACTTATTCAAGACAAATTGGACTTCTTAAAAAACATCTTTACCGTAAATATCAAAAAAAAAGAGTTTAAAAACCAGCTTAGTAATGTGCTTGGTTTTACGCCCGGTAACCTCAATTTATACAGAACAGCTTTAAGTCACCGTTCAGTAAGAGAGGGAGCCGATGAGAATAATGAACGCCTTGAATTTTTAGGGGATGCTGTTTTAAGTTCCATTGTTGCGCACTATCTTTTTATGAAATATCCTTACAAAGGAGAAGGATTTTTAACAGAGATGAGGAGTAAAATGGTGAACAGGCAGCAATTGAATGACATTGGAATTAAAATGGGCCTAAAAAAATTACTATCTACAATAAGTTTGACAGTTCTCTAAAAATATCTCAAATTTTTGGCAATACCCTGGAAGCTTTAATAGGGGCAGTTTACTTGGACAGGGGTTATAAAAAAACACAAACCTGGGTAGAAAAATACATCATCTCTACACATATGTTTATTGATGACCTGGAAGGCATTGAGATAAACATAAAAAATAAGTTATACGGCTGGGCAAATAAAAATGGCAAGGCACTCGAATTTGCAACCCTTGAAGAGAAGTTTGAAAACGGCCGACGTTTATTTACCATTGGCGCTACAGTAGATGGAGAATTGGTAGCACAGGGAAAAGGCTATAATAAAAAAGACGCCAGCCAAATAGCTGCACAATTGGCTGTAGATAAACTTGGGTTGTAAAACCTTGGCTTTCTAAGCCTTAAAAATCTTCTTTTAAATTCTACCAATATTAGTTAATAATCTCCAATTATTAATTTAGTATCGTTCAATTTGAATCAACAAACGCTGAACTCAGGACTATTAATTTAGAATTAAGTATTATGAACTTTGGGATATTAGGCAGTGGAAGCTGGGGGACAGCAATAGCAAAGATTTTAACCGATAACGGGCAAACTATTTATTGGTGGAACAGGAGTGAATCTTCGATCCAGCAAATATTGTTACGGCGCCACAATCCACATTACCTCAGTGGCGCCTATTTTGATACCAATCAACTCAACTTAACGACCAACCCTGCAGATGTTTTCAAAAATTCTGATTGTATTATTATCGCCATTCCATCCGCCTATGTAGTAACTACTTTAAAGGGATTAAGCAGAGATATTTTTACTGGAAAAAAAATAGTAAGTGCAGTAAAAGGAATTTTACCAGATGAAACTTTGCTATTAAATGATTTTTTAAAACGGGAATTTGACGTTGAACTGGATAATTATTTTACGCTACTCGGACCCTGCCATGCAGAAGAAGTTGCTGCGGAAAAATTATCCTACCTCACCTTTTCAGGATTGGATGAAATGATGACACATCATATTGCACAATATTTTAAAACTGATTATCTCAACACAATTGAAAACAATGATATTTATGGTGTTCAATATGCTGCAGTGTTAAAAAATATTTATGCTGTTGGTGCAGGAATGGCTCATGGGCTGGATTATGGAGATAATTTTTTAAGTGTATTAATTGCCAATAGTGCGGATGAAATGGCTGGGTTTTTAAAAATGGCCGGGATAAAAAATGTAGAAGTGGGGCACACTATTAACAGGACTAACAACTACGCAGCCTCAGTTTATTTAGGCGATTTGTTGGTTACCTGTTATTCCCTTTACAGCCGTAACCGAACTTTCGGTAATATGATCGGCAAAGGATATTCAGTTAAATCTGCACAAATTGAAATGAGTATGGTTGCGGAAGGCTACAATGCCAGCAAAGGAATCTTTCAAATTAATCAAGCTATAAAAGCGGATATGCCCATTGCAGAAACTATATACCAGATTTTATGGGAAGATCTGTCTGTGGCAGAAGGATTTAAAAAAATAGAACCAATTCTTGTGTAGTTGAATTATTAAAATAATGGACAGAGAGACTTTAAATATCAGCTGTTAAAAGAAAAGATCAGCAGCAATTCCGTCTGCAAATAATTTCCCTTCTTTTGTTAATACAATGCTTTCTTCAATGAATAGCAACTTTCCTCCTGCCATCCATTTTTCACTTGCTGATAGCAAGACCCTACTAATTTTTTCCCCAAATCTGTTTTCAACAATTGAAAGGCTCAAACCCTTCGATGTTCTCAAAGAAGTCATGATGTACTCATTCAGTTGTTGTGTTGGTGTTAGTACTTCCTCTTCAAAAGGGATTGTATTATTTTTTAAAGACTGAATGTATAAAGCATTGTTTGAAATATTCCATCGTCTTCTACTGCCATCAAAAGAATGTGCCGATGGTCCAAAGCCATAATATTTTTGCCCTTGCCAATAGCTGCTGTTGTGTTTGCTTCTGCTACCAGGTTTTGCAAAATTGCTTATTTCATAATGTTCATATCCAGCCTGCTGCATTCTGTCCATCAATAGTAAAAATTGAACGGCTTGTTTTTCTGTATCTATGGGGGCTTTTTTATGTTGAGAAATCATTTTATCAAGTACTGTCTTAGGCTCTACAGTAAGTGCATAACAGGAAATATGTGGAATATTTTTTTCAATCACCAGGTCTGTATTTCTTTTCCAATCCTCATTACTTAATAAGGGTGAACCGTAAATGAGATCTACAGAAAAATTGGTGAATCCAGCTTGCTTTATTTCATCAATGCATTGTAGAGATTCTGTTGCAGTATGCGCCCTGTTCATCCATACCAATTCTTCTTCAATAAAAGATTGAATACCCACACTTAAACGATTGATGCCCGCTTCTTTCCACAAGGATAGTTTGGCGGGAGTAATATCATCCGGGTTGGCTTCTAAAGTAATTTCAATTGAATTTTTAAAATCAAATCTTGTACGCAAAGCAATAAAAAGTAATTGCAGATCCGTTATGTCTAAAATGCTTGGCGTGCCGCCACCAAAATAGACTGTATCAATGGGTTCCCTTTCTTCTTCCGGATTATAAAGAATGCTAGAAGATGTAGAATTTGCTGAAAAGGTGGGAGTTAATTGAATTTCTTTTACAAGCGCAGTAATCAATTCATCTTTTAATTTTAAAGATGTTGAAAAGTGAAAGTTACAGTAATTGCAAGCCTGCTTACAAAAGGGGATATGAATGTAAATACCGGCCAAGTAGCTTTATAATTTAGTATTTGAGATTTAATATTTAATATTGATAACAGTTTACAAAAGCAATGCAGCAAAAACTTCAACTTTCATTTTTCTATATCCGTTTTTTAATTATTCTGATAATGAATGTTTGTATTGCGATAGTTGCTGATGCACAATACCAATTGCGAATAGATTATCTTGACAAAGATAGTGCCTTTCATCCGCAGCTATTAAAACTGCAAACCAATTTTTTAGGTCAAACTCAGTGTGAAGATTACATCAATAAATTACCTGCTCTTTTAAATCTTAAAGGATATGCTGCGGCATCTGTTGATAAAGTGAGCTATGATTCTTCCTTTGCAGCAATAGAATTATACCTTGGTGTACAACAAAGCTGGATACAATTAAGAACAACCGGCATAGAAAAAAGGGCATTGGATGAAAGTGGCTTTATCAAAAAAAACTTTACTTATAAACCCTTCAACATCGGCCAGCTTGAATACATTAAAGAGCGTATTTTAAATTATTATGAAAAAAATGGCTATCCTTTTTCGTCGGTATTTTTGGATAGTATTGTTATAGAAAACAATGCTATGGCAGCAGCATTGAACGTTAAGAAAGGCCCCTTGTATCATATTGATAGTATAAGCATAAAAGGAAAGGCTAAGATTTCAAATTCATTTTTGCAGCACTATTTAGGTATTCCCAAAGGAAGTAACTACAATAAGGAAAAGCTGGAACTGGTTAGCAAGCGCATATTGGAACTACCCTACCTGCAGGAACAGCAACCATCTGAATTATTGATGCTTGGTACAGGATCAATATTAAATGTATACCTACAACCCAAACGAAGCAGCCAGGTTAATTTCCTTATTGGTTTTTTGCCTGGTAATCCCGAAACAGGAAAACTTCAATTAACAGGAGATGTAAATCTCAATTTAAAAAATACTTTAGGAATGGGAGAAACAATCCTGCTTAACTGGCAGCAATTGCAATTAAAATCCCCCCGGTTAAATATAGGTTTTCAACAACCCTATATTTTTAAGTCACCGTTTGGAATAGATTTTTCATTTGAAATATTTAAGAAAGATTCTGCATTTATTCAGCTCAATGCTCAATTGGGTGCCCAGTACCTTTTGTCTGCAAGCCAGTCTGGTAAGTTATTTATTCAAAAGCAAAATACATTTTTGTTAGCTTCAGGTATAGATACAAATCAGGTAAAGGCAACAAAAACGCTACCCTATAACATAGATGTTAGCGCTGTGAATGTTGGTGTAGATTATGATTTTAATAATACCAATTACAGGTTTAATCCTAAAAATGGAAATGAAGTTAAGTTACTTACAACTGTAGGAATAAAAGCCATTGAAAAAAATAATGATATTTTAAGCCTTACTGATCCAGACTTTAATTATGCTTCCTTGTACGACTCTTTAAAACTAAAATCCTACCAATTTAGGATTAAGGCAACAGCAGCGCATTATTTTCCTGTTGGTAAAAGAAGCACATTGAAGGCGATTGTTAATGTGGGTATTTATAACAGCCCCAATATTTTCAGAAATGAATTATTTCAAATAGGGGGATACAAATTGTTACGGGGATTTGATGAAGAAAGTATTTATGCAACTCAATATGGGGTTGCAACCGCAGAGTACCGTTACCTGGTAGGGCTGAATTCTTATTTATTTAGTTTTATTGATGCAGGCTGGGCAAAAAATAAATACCAGTCAGTAAATATTTTCAACAATTTTATTAGCACGGGTATTGGAATTCTTTTTGAAACAAAACTTGGGTTATTAAACATGAGCTTTGCTGTAGGTAAACGAAATGACGTGAATTTTAATTTAAGCCAATCCTCAAAAATTCATTTTGGATATATAAACTACTTTTAGATAAAATCAATTTATTTTTGCAACATAAATTTTTATGTGTTGAAACAGGTTTTTTATTTTTTTATTTTTTTCACTTTGCCTGTTTTTCTTTTTGCACAGCAGAAAGATAGTTTATTATTTACACAGGCAGATAGTTTATTACCTAAGGCTGCTGATAGCGCAATACAAAAAAAAGATTCTATTCAGACTGCTGTACTCTCTCCTCAAATATCATTAAAGGATATAATAAGGGAAAATAAGGATCTCAATTCAAATGGTAAGCCAATTGCAATGGCGAATAACGAAAGAAAAACCTTTTCACAGGATGTAATATTTTACACTCTACTGGCAACAATTGCAATTTTGGCTTTTCTTCGTTTTTTTTACATCCGGTATTTCAATAATTTATTT
>JAYWAU010000048.1:0-7174 GCA_043782265.1 Ferruginibacter sp.
AACGTTTGGACAAACCTATTGAAACCGGCCGCTGGTACGACATTGCGATTGAAGTTGGCAACGACCAGGTAGATTGTTATCTTGATGGAAAACTATTGATGACTTACAAAGAGCCGCAACAATTTTTCAGCATCGCAGGTAAAGATGATCTTACGGGTGATATCATTATTAAAGCGGTGAATGCATCTGCTAATCCATATCAAACTAGTATTGCATTAACGGGTGTTGCAAATTTGCAACCAATGGCTGAACTTATTTCATTAAAGGCAGCGTCACCGGATGCGGAAAATTCATTTGCGGAGCCAACAAAATATATTCCACAAACACAAACAGTCAGCGGTATAAAGCCATTCTTCGAGATCAGTTTCAAACCTTATTCCATCAATGTTTTGCGGCTGCATACAAAATAAGTATCTATGATAGTGCTTCTTTTCTGATAGCTTCAATTTCTTCAACAGTTCTTGGTAAAGATGTGCTTAGCAACTCACTGCCTGTTGGGGTAATAAGATAATTGTCTTCAATACGGATGCCACCAAAATTTCTAAAAGCAGCTAACTTATCGTAGTTAATAAACTGAGGTAATTTTTTTTCAGCCGCCCAAATATCCATTAGCTCGGGGATAAAATAAAGCCCCGGTTCAACCGTTTCAACATAGCCAGTTTCCAAAGACTTGCCAAGGCGCAAACTCTTTAAACCAAACTCCGTACTTTTTCTCATTTCGGGCGTATAACCAACATATTGTTCACCCAGGTTTTCCATGTCGTGTACATCAAGCCCCATCATATGGCCCAGCCCGCATTGAAAAAACAACGTGTGTGCTCCTGCCGCAACAGCTTCTTTTGCATCACCTTTCATCAACCCTAATGCTGTTAATCCTTCCGTTAATTTCTCCGCAGCAAGCAGGTGAATGTCTTTAAATAATTTACCCGGCAGTAGTGCAGCTGCAGCAGTTTGTAGCGCATTCAATACAATATTGTACACGTCTTTTTGTAAAGACGAAAAACTGGCATCTACCGGAAATGTACGGGTAAGGTCGCCTGCATAATGCATGGCTGTTTCTGCACCACAATCCAATAAAATCATTTTGCCTGCCGGTAAAATATGGTTGCCATAATGGTTGTGTAATATCTCACCATGGGTAGTCAATATGGTTGGGAAAGAAAGGTCACCGCCTCCACTGATGGCAACAGCTCGTACCAGCCCGGCTACATGTGCTTCTGTTAAACCTGCACGGCTTTCACGCATGCCTGTAAGATGCATCGCCTCAGAAATGGCAACCGCTTTTTTTATTTCTTCTACTTCTTCAACACCCTTTGTGGAACGAATCGCTACAACCGCTTTGATAAGAGGGATTGATACGGATGCTTCAACACCGTTGTATGGGATCAATAATAAATGGCTCAGTAGTTGAATGTGTTCCGGTCTGTAAGGCGGCAAATAATGAATAGTCTGCTTGCTGCTTTTAACCTTTTTAATAAATGCCCACAGTTCTTCAAAAGGCTTTGTAATGCTGCATCCTGAAAGTTCGGCCATTTGCTGTAAGGATGGTGTGTGGCCGTTCCATATAATGTCATCAACACCTGACTCTTCTCCAAAGATCATCTCTGTGTCGTTGTCAATATCTATCACTGTCGCAAGACCTGGTGTATCCAGCCCGGTGAAATAAAGGAAAGAACTATCCTGCCTGAAAGGATACCAGTTGTCTTTAAACGACATACTGCTCTGTTCATTTCCAATTAATAAAATAACTCCGTTGCCCACAAGGCTTTTCAATTGGTTGCGCCGGCTGATGTAAATTTCTTTGCTAAACATTGTTGATTTATTAAAAGTTGAAAGACTATTAAGTACCCAAAGAGGGCCATTTATTTTACGGTTAAAATTTATTGAAGCATAAAGTTACAATTGAAATGTCAGTTACAATCTATAGGGCATTTTTTTAAATAATAACCTGATGATATGCTATTCCTTTTTGTGGTATTCTTTAATGTACTCCCGTGGAGCCTTACCTGTGATGCTTTTGAATACCCGGTTAAAAGTAACCACATTATTAAAACCTGATTGGTAGGCAATGGTGGAGATACTGTCAAAATTCATTTCCATCATTCTTTTACAGGCCTCATTTATACGTACTTCATTTAAAAAAATGATGTAAGTTTTGGAAGTATGTTTTTTAAAATAGCGGCAGAAAGATTGCGGTGTCAGGTACACGACAGCAGCTATTTGTTCAAGGGTAATATTTTCTGTAAAATGCTCCATGGTGTACTGGTAAACATCATTCATACGCAACCCTTCTGAATCAGAAATTGTATATTCAAAGGATTCCGAGGATAGGTATTTCCATTTTTTTAAATTAGCCATCACCTGTAGAAATTCAATAAAATGTGCCAGGCGAAATCCTGCGCTGCTGTTCCTTATTTTTAAAAAATGTTCAGACAGTTTAGCTGCATCTTTATCAGAAGCCTGCAAACCAAACCCACTGGAGGTTACAAATTTTTTTATGCTACGCATTTCCGGAAATGCAAGTAATTGTGCAATGAACCCGGTGGGATTAAAAAATATATTCAGTGAGTGAATACTTTTTCGTTTACTTTCATCAAAATAGGAAGAGTCATTTTTAAACAGGTGTGGCTGATTGGCGCCAATAACAAACAGGTCTCCTGATTGAAAACGTTGCATGGTGTTACCTGCAATCAATGTTCCTTCGCCATTGATCACCCAGGTAATTTGTGTTTCAAGATGCCGGTGAAGGTGTTCGTAAAAGTGAGGTAACTTATCTTCCTGCAGATGAATAGAATTGTCTATTTCTACCGGTATTGTAAACTGTACAATTTTCATCATAACAATATTACGTTATTTTTTTATCGGGATGTAAATGGGCGAAAATTTGTAAACTATAAGAGAAGAACAGTATATTACTTTATAATAAAACGTATAGTTTTGACTGAACCACGAAATCTAATTCAGCTGCCATTTTAAATTTATGAGTAACACTTCCTTTAAGCCCACGCTGGGATTGCTTGATGCGACCATGGTTGTAGCTGGCAGTATGATAGGATCAGGAATATTTATTGTAAGTGCAGATATTACCCGCAACACAGGCAGTGCAGGCTGGTTAATGCTCGTATGGATCATCACTGGATTTATGACTTTAATTGCCGCATTGAGTTATGCAGAATTAAGTGCCATGTTTCCCAAAGCAGGCGGGCAATATGTTTATTTAAAAGAGGCCTACAATCCACTGATTGGCTTTTTATATGGCTGGAGTTTTTTTGCAGTAATTCAAACAGCTACCATTGCTGCTGTGGGGGTGGCGTTTGCAAAATTTACCGCTTATATTTTCCCGGTATTCAGTGAAGATGTCCTTGTTGCTGATCTTGGTTTTATCACCATTTCAAGGGCACAACTCTTATCTATTTTTGTAATTGTTTTACTCACCTTTATCAATTCAAAAGGTATTAAAAATGGTAAGATCATCCAGACAACTTTTACCCTTGCCAAGCTCATCAGTTTGTTCTGCCTGATTATTTTTGGGATAAAGGCAGCTAATGGTACAGTGTGGCATAACAACTGGCAGGATGCCTGGCACCTGCATGGTTTAAATTTGGATGGAAGTATAAAAGATTATACCTGGATAATTGGTGCTGGTGCTGTTGCGGCCGCTATGGTAGGTTCAGTATTTAGCAGCGACTCCTGGAACAATATTACTTTTATTGCCGGCGAAGTAAAGAATCCAAAACGAAATATTGGCCTCAGTCTTTTTCTCGGTACGTTGATTGTAACACTTATTTATGTGAGCAGAAATCTTGTTTATACCGCAGTGTTACCATTGCATGATATAGCTGCTGCCCCAAAAGACAGGGTAGGAGTGGCTGCTTCTGAAGTAATCTTTGGTAGTTCCTGCACCGTTATTATTGTGTTGCTGATTATGGTATCTACTTTTGGATGTAACAATGGGCTTATACTTGCAGGAGCAAGGGTGTATTATACAATGGCAAAGGATGGCCTGTTTTTTAGTAAAGCAGGCTCCTTAAATAGATATTCAGTGCCGGCTTATGCGTTGTGGTTGCGATGCATCTTCGCTTGTGCCTGGAGCTTAAGCGGCAAATACGGCGATCTGCTGGATATGATCTCATTTGTTGTTGTATGTTTTTATATTCTCACCATTGGGGGCATATTTATTTTAAGAAAAAAGCAACCAAACAGGGAGCGGCCTTACAAAGCATTTGGTTACCCGGTATTACCCATCGTATACATTATCATGGGTATTGCATTTTGTTTACTGTTGGTTGTTTTTAAACCAAAGTTTACCTGGCCCGGTTTGTTGATTACTTTACTGGGCATACCAGTTTATTATATTGTAGTTGCACGAAAAAAAAATAGTGTCGTAGAAGATATCCAACAATCTGAAATTAATGAATCATAAAAGAAGACTAAAAGTACATAGCTTCTCAGCCATCTTTAAATTGTTATTGTAAAAGTATATCATGCTGCAATAAATTTATTTACACTCTTGGTCTAAAATTGATTAATCATATGTCTGTTGTAGTATCTTAATGCCCGCTTAATTAAAATGCAAGCAATTATTTTATAATTGTTTGCATTTTTGTTTTAATTGGGGTTATAATCAGGCGATCTTCATTTATTTTTATTTAAACTTATTAGGGCTGTGTGTCTGTGTAGGCTTTTCTTTATTGAAAATATAACTCATGAACTCTCCACAAAAATCATCTGCACACTTGTACTCAGAAAGTTTAATTTCTGTCATTTTGTAATGCAGCTAATTAAAAAATAATAAAAAGAAATTTGTGAAATAGAAGGATAAAAATAAATATTTAAAATAAATATTCTATAAATCCGTTATACCTCATTAACTGTAAGCTTTTTTTTAAATACCAGTTACAGAAGGTGAAATCTGATCAACAATAAAACTACTTTTTGGGATTAGGTCACTTTCCACTGCAATCATATCCCATCCGTAAACTTCCGTTTTTTACCCTATTACTTTTTTTAGAAAATGTACTTAATCTATGCTGATTGTGTATGTTTTAGTGCTGTAATATTTACCGTAAGCGTATATATATAACAGTCATTTTAGGTGATGATGAGCGAAATAAATTAAATTTATAATAAATAAACCTATTTATAGCCATACAATTAAAACAATAAACCATTAAGAAGCATTCAGCTTTTAACATTTCATTTGGGTTAGTTTTTAAAGGTGAAATGATAGGTTAAGCTTGACTTGTATTTCTAATCCAATATCATCCATATCAATACAAATGATCAATATGAAATTCTTTTCCCCCATTTTACTGACTTCTTTATTGCTCGTCATTTTATTTTTATTTAAAATACTTTTTATTAAAAAGTTACTAAAATCACCTGTCGAAATTTTTTTGAAATCCTTTTACAAAAAAATAAATCAAAACTTTGTTGCTGCTGCTGCAACTTATTTAGTTTCCAAACTATTTAGACAAAGTATCTTTATATTCTTACTAATAGGGGTCACATTTTGTGCTAACTCCAAGACTCTTCCGCCTATGACTTTTAGTAGTATGTCTGTTGGATCACAGACAGGTACTGCTAATTTTGGAACTGCAGGCAGTGTCACATTTTTAATTACATGGAATACAGTCAACCCCGGAACGCTTACTTCAGGAACTTTTTCGGTAACTGGATTAACAACTGCTACTGGTGCAATCGGACATTTAGTCCCACAACAGTGAAAGCAACTACATCTTCACCTTCACCAACCACGACCTTAACAATTACAACAACCACGTCTACTCCAATGGGGTAATACACGATTACAGTAGATGATGGATTGTCTCATACGCAAATCGGGACATTTACTGTATGAGGAGCTTTGGCTAGCTCATCAATAACTGTAACAGGCACAACCAGCTTTACTTATAGCGGATTACCACAAGGTCCATCCACTTCAACAGTGACTGGTTCAACCGGAGTGGTCACGTACAGTTATGTAGGCACGGGCGCCACAAGCTATGCAGCCAGTGCAACAAAGCCAACCAATGCAGGTACTTACAGTGAGACCGCCACGGTAGCAGCTGATGCAAATTACAATGCAGCAAGTTCAACAGCCACAGCGTTTACAATTAATAAAGCAGCATTGACAGTAACAGCAAACCCACAGAGCAAACCTTACGATGGGCTGGTGTTTACAGGCTTCACATCAACTATTACGGGTTTTGTTAACAGTGAAACAATCAGTGTTGTCAGCGGCGCAGCAACTTACAGTGGAGCAGCCACCACAGCAACCGCAGCAGGATCCTACACCATCACACCTGTGTTGGGAACACTGAGTGCAAGTAACTATGACTTTACCGTATTTAGCAACGGCATACTTACAATAGGCGGAGTTAACTCATCCATTATAGTAACCGGCACAACCAGCTTTACTTATAGCGGATTACCACAAGGTCCATCCACTTCAACATTAACGGGCTCAACCGGAACAGTAACGTATAGTTATGTAGGCACAGGCACCACAAGCTATGGAGCCAGCGCAACAAAACCAACCAATGCCGGAACTTACAGTGTAACAGCCACAGTAGCAGCTGATGCAAATTACAATGCATCGAACTCGGCAGCCACAGCATTCACAATTAATAAAGCAGCACTGACAGTAACAGCAAACCTACAGAGCAAACCTTATGATGGGTTAGTATTTAGTGGCTTCACATCAACGATTACCGGTTTTGTAAACAGTGAAACAATCAGTGTTGTCAGCGGCGCAGCAACTTACAGTGGAGCAGCTACAACAGCGACGGCAGCAGGATCATACACCATAACACCTGTGTTGGGAACATTAAGTTCAGCTAATTATAATTTTACAACATTTACCAACGGAACACTTACAATAAATACATCCAACTCTTCGATAACTGTGACTGGTACCACCAGTTTTACATACACCGGATTACCCCAAGGTTCATCCACTTCAACCGTAACAGGTTCAACAGGAGCGGTAACGTACAGTTATGTAGGCACCGGTGTAACAAGCTATGGAGCCAGTGCAACGCAACCAACCAATGCCGGTACTTATAGTGTAACCACCACAGTAGCAGCCGATGCCAATTACAATGCAGCGAACTCGGCAGCCACAGCATTCACAATCAACAAAGCAGCACTGACAGTAACACCCGATGCGCAA
>JAYWAU010000049.1:0-2581 GCA_043782265.1 Ferruginibacter sp.
CCCGAACCTTCAACCCCAAACCATCAACCATCAACCATCAACCATCAACCCGAACCATGAACCATCAACTCCAAACCATCAACCCCGAACCTTCAACCCCAAACCATCAACCATCAACCATCAACCATCAACCATCAACCATCAACCATCAACCATTAACCATCAACCATCAACCATTAACCATCAACCATTAACCTTCAACCATTAACCTTCAACCTTCAACCCCAAACCATCAACCCGAACCATGAACCATCAACCTCGAACCATCAACCTTCAACCTTCAACCAAAATAAATACCTTTAGCAGACAAATACTCCATTGCATATGAAATATTTACTTGTTGTTTTACTGCTATCAAACGCCCTGTTGGCGAAATGCCAGCCCATTACAGATTCTGTTTTAATTGAAGGGCATTACCGCACATTTAGTTACAACCGACCGGCAACAAATATCAGCGGCGGTAACCTGCTTTTTATCATGCATGGCTCAGGCGGCAGTGCTAAAGATATGTTTCAAAAAGCCGCCTCACTTGAGGCAATTGCGGCAGCCGAAAAACTGCTGATTGTGTACCCCGACGGCTACCAGCATTTTTGGAACGAATGCCGCAAATATTCAACCGCAGTGGCCAACAAAGAGAACATCAATGAAGAGGCATTTTTTAATGCGATGATAGATTGGTTTCATTCAAAATACCGTATCAGCGAAAAGAAAGTTTTTGCAACAGGCTTTTCAGGCGGCGGCCACATGGTTTATAAACTTGCGGCTACCATGCCTGCAAAAATAAAAGCCATTGCAGCTATTGTGGCCAATATGCCCGACTCCGCTTCCTGCGATTGTGTGCTGGCAGGCAAGGCATTGCCGATGCTTATTATCAATGGCACCGATGATAAAACCAATCCCTACAATGGCGGAGAAATGTTTGTAAACAACAGTAGTTTTGGTGTGGTACGCAGTTCAGAAAATACCTTTGGCTACTGGTCGTCGCTGGCGGGGTACAAGGGTGCTCCAACAAAGGCATTGTTGCCTGATACTGACCCCAACGATAAAAAAACAATTGAAGCATATAGTTACCATCAAAAAAACAAACCCACCATCACCTTGTTAAAAGTAATAGGGGGCCACCACGATTACCCCAACGATATTGATGTGTACATGTACGTTTGGAATTTTTTTAAATCAGTAAAATAAAAAACGGGGACACTGTATTTTATTACCGGTAGTTGTTTTTGTGTCAAAATAGTTGAGCTTCTAAAATCAATGCATTAAATCATTTGAAGTTAATTTAAGTTGTATTTATGCTACTCAGAAGGAACTGTATATTTTTTGTGAATGCTTATAAAGCAAACTATAAGAAAAATTGTTTTGTTTAGAGAGTTGCGTATTTTAGTGTAAATAAAATTGTTGGCTGAAAAATTTCACGACACTTTAATTCAAAATGGAAAACTTCTCAATAATATCACGTTTGACGACACAAGAATATGCAAAAATTATGTTCCTTGGACTTTATAAAAAGCCAGGTTTTATTCTTGCAACATTCCTTGGACTTTATTTATCGTAACAGTAATTCTTAACTATTTCAATATAATAAGCTTTTATACTGACACACCATATTTTGAAATATGGTGTGGTTTATTGTTTTTGCTATCGCCGGCTTTGATTGTCATAATATCAGTAAGACAATTTCTATCAAACCCTAGTTTTGCAAATGAAATAACATACACTTTTAGTGAAAATGGGATGAGAGTTCAAGGACTTACTTTTAAAGGAGAATTTGTGTGGGCACACATCATCAAACAAAAAGAGATTGCCAACTTCTTGATTTTGTATCATAGTAAGAAGGCGGGAAATTTCATTGACAAAACAAAATTGACATTAGACCAGTTGCAATTTATAAAAACAAAAGTGGGGTCAAAATAATTCCGTAGCAATATGGGGGTTTATGTAATTGGGGCTTGAGTGTGTCACGAATGGAAAGGACGGAAGTTCTTTTCAATGCTATATAAAAGATGAGGGTAGGTCCCTCATATACGCCTTGCGGAAGGAGTGTATAAACTGCTTCATGGTGCCATAAATAAAAGTTATGGTATTGAGCGATGAAGTAAAAGGCATCTTAAAGATGTCAGGTGGGTGTAGAGGAGTTGAACGAAAGTGAACCGACCGATGACGTTTCGAAAGAATACTTGTTGACAAAACTATTGGCTTCAAGCACTGATAGGATAGACTGTAATGGACATACCGCATACTGATTACAGGTCAACCGGGATTGAGGCGGCAAGAACTCTACACAGGCTTTTATATGGAACGTGAGAAACTGACTTATTAATGTGCGAAATGCAGCAACAAGAAGTAAGCAATTACTACCACGACTATACGAAGTAGTTAAGGTTATCATTGTTGCCCAACCATCCGCCATAGCGGCGGATAGGAATGTAATAAGCAGTGTCGGATGTATCCATAGTAGCGATGAAGTTGCTGTAATGGCAATGGAGCCAAGGGGTACAGTTATTCAGTTTTATTATTTGTAAACAACCACTAAAGTGGAATGATGAACGAAGAAAAGACAAAGTCATTTGCAGTAAGT
>JAYWAU010000050.1:0-2571 GCA_043782265.1 Ferruginibacter sp.
ACCTGATTTTTTATCCAACCTGCCCTACCCTGCATACTCCATGAATAAATTTCAGCTTTTCAATAACAGGAGCTGAAATTATGAATGGATAAAAGTCTGCCTGCCCCATACTACGGTTTAAATTATTGACTGCAAAAGTGAGCGGAAACCAGCTGCTTATGATAGTATCAAAATTAGCAATGCTATAAGGATCATTGGCAATAGTTATTTTCACTCCCGGTTGATGAATGCCAATACCAAATGACCAGGCAGTTTCTAAGCTATCCATCAGGTGCATGTAATGCGCCCAGCTCTCTGCCCAATCTTCCCACGGGTGCGAAGATGCGTAAGGGCTTATAAAAAAATCATTCCAATTAGAAGGTGTATCTGTTTTATAGTACGTTTCTAAAGCCTGGCTATAATCCTTTTGTTCATCTCCAAAAAGTTGCCGGAATTTTTCGAGGTACTGACTGTCTTTAATCAAAACCTCCCAATAATAGTGTCCAATTTCGTGGCGAAAATGCCCCAACAATGTCCGATATTTTTCACCAAGGTCAAGTTTATGGCGAACACGTTCTCCTTCATCAGCCTCTTCAATATTTAAAGTAATTACTCCATTATCATGTCCCGTCATTACTCTTTCATTGGGAGAACTGTCTGCCATAAAATCAAAAGCAATACCTGTAACATCCTCCTTATTTATTTTAGGTTGCACAGGAAGCCCAAGACGCAGTAACGAATATACCAGCCGGTGTTTTGCTATTTCAATGCGCTTCCATTCCTTGTTATTTTTTTCATTGGATAGTGCAGGAATAGTCCTGTTTAAAGCGCAGGCAGTACAAAAGGGAGAAGATTGTGTAATAGGAATGAGCCAATTACAGGTGCCAAAATCTGCATTAGCGCAATAGCGAAATACCAGGTTGTTGATACCGATTGGAGAGTACCCTTGCTGGCTATTTAATAACGTAATCAGGATTAATTTTCCAGCATCAAAGCCAACAGTATGTTTACAAATAAGGCATTCTGAATTTTCGAAATAAAGAAGATTATTGCAATGCGAACAGGTATACAATTTCATCTATTACTTTTTGCGGCTACTAATTCAATAACTATTCCAATAATTAACAAAACGGCTTTAACTGAACCGCAAAAAAGTGTTTGATGATGTAGCAGATGATGCAAGCGAACATGCAGAGGATATTGGAAAAATGGCGGGAACATCATACACCAAAGAGAACATTTTATAATGCTAAGTAAAGACAAAAAAAGTTTTGTAACGGTGGACAAACCCTGTACAAAGATCAATGGAAGCGATGGCGAATCCATGTTTGCAAACACCCGTTACAAATTAAGCACCATGTGGCACTTGGGTTATCACGATATGCACGGTTACGAAAGTGAAACAGTGTTTGGTCGTTACTTGGGTCGTATGCAATGGTGGTATCCATATATAGGTTTTGATTATCATTATAAAATTGAAGGTGGCCCAAAAAATATCTTTGGCAGCGAAACAAAAAACTGGTTCGGCCAAACCAGTAATAAAAATAACCGCCTTACAATAGTAGCAGGTATAGCTTACACTTTACCCATGTTATTTGTTGCCGATTTGAGGATAGATGGTGATGGAAAATTGAGATTTCAATTTGGGAGAGAGGATGTACCAATTACCAAACGCTTACGTTTTAACATGATTATAAACACAGATAAAGAATATGCAGCAGGCTTTCGTTATATCGCAACCAAATATATTTCTTTAGGCACACATTATGATAGTGATATGGGATTAGGGGCTGGAATAATAATAACGTATTAGTAAATCAAACAATTATTTTATAACTATTAAATTTTAAAATTATGACAGGCTATCACACTTACAAGACTTGCATTGAAGCATGTTTAAAATGTGCTGCAATATGCAATCACTGTGCATCATCATGCACACAGGAAGAGGATGTAAAAATGATGGCAAAGTGCATTCAATTAGACATGGAATGTGCAGCATTATGTCATGCGGCTGCACAACTTATGAGTTTAGGCAGCGATAAAGCAAAGGAACTTTGCAAAATTTGCGCTGATATATGTGAGTCATGTGGCAATGAATGCGGCAAGCATCAAACAGAACATTGTAAAGAATGTTCAGAGGCTTGTAAACAGTGTGCAGCAGAATGCCGTAAGATGGCGGCCTAATTATTAAAAAGAAATACTAGCGTGGTCCTGCATTTCTTAATATTTTAAATTATAGTAAAATGGACAATAAAGAAAATATGCAGAAGATGCAGAGCATGAGTTATAAAAAGTTTTCGTTGATGCTGGTAATTTCCTTTATCACTATGTACAGCGTTATGTTTTTGAATGTAGATGAAGCCAACCACATTTATTTAAGTACTACCAGAACCTACATGGCTTTACTGATGGTGTCTCCAATGGCTGTGGTCATGATGCTGATGATGGGCAAAATGTATCCTGACAAAAAAATAAATACTGCGATTATCTTAGAAGCTGTTTAGAAATAGATTTTACAATAGCCATTGTGGATAAGTGTATAAAAAGGCCATTGCTTATCGGGGAAGTTTTTACTAATTGTGAATAACG
>JAYWAU010000051.1:0-2571 GCA_043782265.1 Ferruginibacter sp.
GCCAAAAGAAAACTGGTAGACCAGGGCATATTAAAAAAAACAGTACTCGATAAAAAAATAGTTCCCAAAGCTGCGCATGAAAATAATAATTTCGATTGGAGATACCTTTGTGCAGCCCAACTATTTTCTTCTGATATTAATTTATAGATTGTTTAACTCTTTACAGAAGTTACTTTAATCTATCATCTCTATTGTATTTTCTTGTGCCTCACTCCTAATTGTTGTAAAACTTTTCTTAGGCATAAAATGACGTTACTTTGCATTTCAAATCACCAATCATTATACAATGAAACTCGCTACAAAAATAATACATGCCGGCGCAGAACCCGATCCAAGTACGGGAGCCATCATGACCCCTATTTATCAAACCTCAACCTATGTGCAACAAGCCCCGGGTGTTAACAAAGGATATGAATATGCACGAAGCCAAAACCCAACACGTAAAGCGTTGGAAGATGCTTATGCCATTATTGAAAATGCAAAATACGGCCTGGCTTTTGGCAGTGGTGTGGCAGCAACTGATAGTGTAATGAAATTATTAAATCCCGGTGATGAAGTAATTGCTGCGAATGACATGTACGGTGGGAGTTATCGCTTGTTTACAAAAGTGTGGGAACGTTACAACATCAAATTTATTTATGTTGATACCACCAATGCTGCCAATGTAAAGGCAGCTGTAACAGCCAACACAAAATTAATTTGGGTAGAAACGCCTACTAACCCTTTAATGAATATTACCGATATCGCCGCCATTGCCTTAATTGCAAAAGCTGCAGGTGCATGGCTTTGCGTAGACAATACTTTTGCTTCGCCTTATTTACAAAACCCAATAGATTTGGGTGCTGATATTGTAATGCACAGCGCAACAAAATATTTGGGAGGGCACAGCGATGTAATACAAGGTTGCCTGATGATGAACGATGCAGACCTGAGAGAAAAATTATATTTTATTCAAAAAAGTTGTGGCGCTGTTCCTGGCCCAATGGATTGTTTTTTAGTATTGCGTGGAATAAAAACCTTGCATGTGCGTATGAAACAACATTGTGAAAATGGTGAAAAAATTGCATACTGGTTGCGCAAACATCCAAAAGTAGCAAAGGTATATTGGCCGGGTTTTGATGACAGTGCAGGTTATGCCGTTGCAAAAAAACAAATGCGTGGCTTTGGTGGCATGATCAGTTTTGAATTGGAAGACGAAAGTGAAAAGGAAGTGAAAAGAGTGTTATCATCTACATACCTTTTTTCATTGGCTGAAAGTTTAGGTGGTGTTGAATCGTTGATCAATCACCCGGCAAGCATGACGCATGCCAGCATTCCAAGAGAAGAAAGAATTAAGAACGGGCTAAACGACGGGCTTATCCGTTTAAGTGTGGGCATTGAAGATGCAGATGACCTTATTGAAGATTTGAACAAAGCTATCGGATAATTTTTATGGACAATTTTATTGAAATCATTGGATGGATTGGTGCAGTCTTAATTGTTGGATCTTACTTTATGAACATTAATGGAAAGGTAAAAAGTTCTTCCATTATTTATATCATCTCCAATTTAATCGGGGGTATTTTTTTTACCATCAACACTTTTGTTCATCATGCCTTTCCATCCATGATTGTAAATATTATTTGGGTGATTATTGCAATAGCTGCACTGCTTAAAAAAAATAAACCTGTGGGTTTAAACTGATATAAAAAGTGGAAAATAATCTCAAGGAAGAACTGGACCGTAAAGTAATATTATACAACCGGCTGGGTTTTATAAAAGATGATCCTGTTTCCATCCCACACTTGTTTACAAAAAAACAAGACATTGAAATTGCAGGACTTTTTGCGGCAGTTTTTAGCTGGGGCAACCGCAAAACGATCATTAACAAAAGCAAGGAGTTGATGCAACTGATGAACAATGAACCTTATGACTTTTGTTTACATCACACCATAAAAGATCTGCAAATACTAGAAGGGTTTTGCCATAGAACTTTTAATGCAACCGATCTACTCTATTTTATTGAATTTTTGAAATTTCATTACAGCCAATACGATTCATTAGAAATTGCTTTTACAAAAGGAATGAATAAAAAAGATAAAACCATTGAGAACGGCTTAAATGCATTTTGCAATTATTTTTTTTCGCTGCCGGATGTACCGCAAAGAACAAGAAAACACATTGCTTCTCCTAAAAAAAACTCTTCCTGTAAAAGACTAAATATGTATTTACGCTGGATGGTTCGTAATGATAACAGCGGCGTTGATTTTGGTATATGGAAAAATATTTTACCTGCACAACTTATTTGCCCTATTGATGTACATGTAGCAAGGGTTTCCAAAAGATTTAATTTATTGCAGCGCAGCCAAACCGACTGGAAAGCCGCACTGGAGCTAACGGCTTATTTACGAATGTTGGATAAGAATGATCCTGTAAAATATGATTTCGCTTTATTTGGGTTGGGTGTGTCAGAAAAATTATAACGCTAATTTCAATAAAATTCAATGAATCCTGAATTACAACATTATCTGCAACAAAATTTTCAATTGCCCATTGCTATTAATGAAATGCAGGATGCAGAAAATTTTTTAG
>JAYWAU010000052.1:0-2568 GCA_043782265.1 Ferruginibacter sp.
GTTATGGTTACAATAAACGCCATTGCGTTTCCATTTATAACAGTGATTTTACTAAAAGCTCTTGGATTTATTGATTCTTTTTTTCTTCGTACACAAAGAGATCGTATTATTCCTTACATAGCATCCATGACCTTCTTCTTTTGGGCACAATACGCTTTAAGAGAACAACCGGAAATACCAAGAATACTGGTAGCCTTTATGTTTGGTGTTTTTATTTCTTCCGCAGCAGCACTCATAGCAAATATTTATTTTAAAGTATCTATGCACGCCATTGGTATGGGTGGTTTAACAGGAATATTTTTTGTAATAATGCAACAAAATAGCATGTTGATGACCTGGCCTTTAAGTGCTGCGTTATTAATTGCCGGGCTGGTTTGCACGTCCAGACTGATTGTAAGCGACCATAACCCCAAAGATATTTACAGTGGATTGTTAATTGGTTTTATTTGCCAGTTAATAGGTGCTTCCATTCAGTTATAAAAATAAAGAGGCCCCGTCCAATATCGGGGCCATCTTTCTTCTGTCGTGCCTAACAATAAAAGGTAAACTGTAGATTTTTTACACCTTAGTTATCAAGAATTTTAAACTAATATTTTGAGTTGTACAATAAAGAGGCCACAGGCATTTTAATTGTACCAATGCTTTGTTATTTTTAATTACTTCTTACAATTATTTGCATCAAACATTCGCATTTCAATTCCCAGAAAACAAATGGATTTTCATCATAACAATGTTAAATGCCTTAAATCAAAAGTTGAGGGATTTATATCCGTAACGGATAAGCTCTCCACCAAGGAGGCTGCATACAATAGAGGTTTCAATAGTCAGTGGTTTTTCAGGTTAACAATCAATTGATTGCTTGGTTGCAATATATAAATCGTTAAAATAAAAACTTTATTGTAACCACAATAAAAAAATGAAACCCGTTGTATTTTGTTTTTTCTTATCTTAACAGTTGTTCATAACGATTACTACGATTGCTTGCCTGTTTAGGTAACTATATAATTATTTTTATTCATGCACTTATCACCCAGAGAATCCGAAAAACTATTACTTTTTTTGGCAGGCGAATTAGCGGAAAAAAGAAAAGCAAGGGGATTAAAACTCAATTATCCTGAAGCAATTGCGCTTATCAGCAGTCATTTACAGGAAGCCGCCCGTGATGGCAAAACGGTGGCAGAACTGATGCAATACGGTTGCACCATTTTATCTGCCGATGATGTAATGGAAGGCATCCCGGAAATGATTCCTGAAATACAGATAGAAGCTACTTTTCCGGATGGTACAAAGTTGGTAACAGTACATGATCCTATCAGGCCCGGAGATTCCAGGAGAGGCACTCCCGGGAATGTATTAAAGATTGTATAATCAATTTTCTTTCTTTCAATAATAATATATGATACCAGGAGAATACATTTTAGCCAAAGGCGATATTAAATGCAATGTGGGCAGAAGCACCATTAAAATTATAGTGGTAAATACAGGTGACAGACCCGTACAGGTCGGCTCTCACTTTCATTTTTTTGAAGTAAACAAACAAATGGAATTTAACAGGGAAAAAGCATTTGATATGCGGCTGAACATCGCCGCAGGTACAGCAGTTAGGTTTGAACCCGGAGAAGAAAAAGAAGTGGAACTTGTGACCTTTGGCGGTATCAAAAGAATTGTAGGTTTTAATAACCTCGTTGATGGCGAAACAGCTTCCACAGCAAGCAAAATAAATGCCCTTAAAAAAGCAACAGCTCATCATTTTAAAAATACCAACGCATGAGTTTACACATTACCAGGAGAAAATATGCCAATATGTATGGCCCCACAACAGGTGATAAAGTAAGGTTGGGAGATACTGCGCTATTGATTGAAATTGAAAAAGACTACACCGTTTATGGTGATGAAGCAAAGTTTGGTGGCGGTAAAACCATTCGTGATGGAATGGCGCAATCAGCAACAGCTACCCGGAATGAAGGTGTGCTGGATTTTGTAATTACCAGCGTAATGATCATTGACCATTGGGGAATTGTAAAAGCTGATATTGGTATTAAAGATGGAAGGATAGTTGGCGTAGGCAAGGCTGGTAATCCGGATACCATGGATGGCATCTCTCTCAATATGATCATTGGTGCAAGTACAGAAGTGCATGGCGGCGCAGGTTTAATAGCCACCGCAGGCGGCATTGATACACATATCCATTTTATTTGCCCACAACAAATTGATCATGCTTTGTTCAGCGGCATTACTACTATGATTGGTGGTGGTACCGGCCCTGCAGATGGAACGAACGCTACTACGGTAACCCCCGGCGCCTGGAACATTCAGAAAATGCTCGAATCGGCGGAAGCTTTCCCAATGAATCTTGGCTTTTTTGGTAAGGGAAACTGTGCCTCTCTGGCTCCGTTGGAAGAACAGATTGAAGCCGGTGCATTGGGGTTAAAAATTCATGAAGACTGGGGCAGCACCACAGCAGTAATCAATGCTTCGCTGCAGATTGCAGACAAGCATGATGTACAGGTTGCCATCCATACCGATACTTTAAATGAAGGCGGCTTTTTAGAAGATACCATCAATGCC
>JAYWAU010000053.1:0-2562 GCA_043782265.1 Ferruginibacter sp.
ACTGTATTTTCATACAGCCATTCTGTAAATAAAATTTAATTAAGCAAAGAAGGGAGTCACAATTTAAACAACCTGCTCTTTTGTTTATGGCTCATCAAAACATTCAGAAGCCGCACTTGGAGATATTGTAAAGCCTCCGATGTTTACTATATTAACCCCTGCCTGTGTTGTAGCTTCTTCACCATCATAACTAGCCTGAACAGCAGAACTTCCGATACCACTTTGATTTAAAGTAATCCATGGTTTTACATTTACTCCTGCAGGTACAAGGCCACCATTAGCTTTACGCATCTGACGAATATGTGATGCATGTCTTGCTTCCACAGAATGAATATTTAAAGCTGCAGTGAGCACATCATTATTGCTTATCAAATTACCAGCTTGTCCCTTGTAGGCTCTAACCCCAGTGTCTTCAAAAGTTTGAGCTACAGCTAAAAATAAAGCGTAATCGGAAAATACCGTTGGGAAATTTCCTTTTGCAGTAAAATCAAAAGAAGAGGCGGTAAATGAAACCGGTGTTCCACCTAAAGAAGTAATAGCTGTTTTAAGAAAATTAACGTGTGCAATCTCGTGATTTCTGATTGTTAGAATTGCAGTTAAGGGGGCTCCGGATGGAATAGCCAGCTTTCCTCCTGTAGCTGCATCATAAGCTGCTTTATAAAATTCAGATTCAATATATTCTAATGTTAATGCAAAATTTAATACATCAGTGATAGCGTCTTTAGGTCCAGTAGGACTACCATAAGCTTTATTTAACATTGAGCCAAAGGCAATTGGTAATGATGCCAATGCAATTTTGCTCGAGAATTTTGCAAAACTTTTCATAGCACTTCTTCTGCCATCAAGCCTTTGATATATTTCAGGATCTACGCTTTCAATTTCGTTGATGATGTTTTCTATTTTCATAAAATAAATTTAATTGGTTGGTAAATTGCTTATATTTAATTTGGTTTTTACATAGGTGCCTGCTATAGCAAAAACCTCACTTGGTGAACGGCTAATATCTAAACCATTTGCATCAAGACCTTCTGCAAAAGTTCCAGGCATAATAAGATCTCTGATGTAGGCAGCATGTCTTGCTTCTACAGAAACAATCTTACCTGCAAGTAATAAATAATCAGCACTTGCTATTAACTTACCAGCACCATTGTACGCAGATACACCAAGGTCTTCAAATGCTTTAGCCGTTCCTAAAACGCTATCTCTGCTGCTAAAATTAATAGACGAAAAATCCAATTCCAAAGCGGGTATAGCACCTGCTGCTAACGCAGCTTTAAAGAATTCCCGGTGTGCAACTTCATGATCTCTTATATCACCTAATAATGCACTTTCAGATGCAGTTATTCCGGCATAAGGAGATTCAAAAACTTTAGTGTAAAAAGCTGCCTCAATTTGCTCCAGGGCATAAGCATAATTTAAAATACCGACATCACCTGACCCTAGGTCTGTTCCATTATTACTGGTAGGATTGTCGTCTTTTTTACAGGCAGCAGCAGTTAAAAGTAATGCAGAAGCACCTCCAAGATATCCAAGGAAATTTCTTCTGGATAAATTTTTAATGTTTACTTCTGCCACTGCCACTAGTTCTCTGTCGGATGAATTTTTTGTTGGCATAACGAATTGATTTTGTTGTGAAAAAAGAATTGATTGTTTAAAATGATAAATTACTCTTTAACAATTACGACAGAAGGATATGCTTGGATTTAAAATAATTAAGATTGTAAACATTATTTTATTTATTAGTTGATCATCATTCTTATTTTTGCAAACGGGGAATTTTTTTCACATTTTTAAATAATTCGTTATGGCTTATTGGTTAGTAAAATCAGAACCCTCGGTATACAGTTGGGATAAATTTGTAAAAGACAAACAAACCTTTTGGAGTGGTGTACGTAATTACGCCGCCCGTATTAATTTGAGGGCTATGCAAAAAGGGGATGAAGTTTTATATTATCACAGCAACGAAGGGGTGGAGATTATTGGTATTGCAAAAGTAATAAAGGAATCGTACCAAGATCCTACAACTGATGATGAAAGATGGGTCGCAATAGATTTAAAGCCAATCAGAAAATTAAAGAAACCCGTAACATTGGCTCAGGTAAAAGCGGATAAGCGGTTGGAGAATATGGCATTGGTAAGGCTTGGCAGATTATCTGTACAACCAGTTACCGATGAAGAATGGAATGTAGTAATGAAATTGGCAGGAGAGAAATTATAACCCCTTGTCGGATTAAAAGAAATGAGCTAAGGTCTAAAGGATTAACATCAATATAACACAGTTTTTTAACTGTTATTTGGATATAACTGCCGTATACAAATTTAACTGAAACCTTTTTTTTAGAAATGCCGTATATTTATAAATATCAATAACAATATTCATAATTATGAAAAGTTATCAATACCCGTTCTTTTTTACGATAGTCATTTTAATGGCCGTTTCTTGCAAAAAAAATAATCCGGCACCAACGCCTCCTCCTCCAATTGTCGAACCAGTTCCTACAGCTAGTGCAAAAGACTTACTGCTGGACTCCTTATATTTATTTACCAAAGAAGTATACTTGT
>JAYWAU010000054.1:0-2547 GCA_043782265.1 Ferruginibacter sp.
TGTCAATGGTAATACATCTGTTTTAAAGTTTGCAATAAAAAGAGGAGCTGCACAAAAAAAGCAGCCTGAAGCCAACAATGCTGCAATTTTTCAACAAAGAGAATTCCTCCCCGGTTTTATCAATGTTTTTGAAAATGATAAAGTGAGTTTTTATTTACCTGAAATAGGTTTGTATGATTCTGTAAGGTTCAGATACAATGAAATAATTCCAGCCAAAGGTTTTCCCATTTACCAGTTGCATAACACAAGTGTTCCGGTGCAAACCATGTTCCCCATTAAAATAAAAAACGCATCTGCCACGCATCCTGATAAAATGGTGATGCACCGCTTTGCAAATAATAAAAATGACTATGCAAAAGCAGCAAATGAAAATGGTTGGTACAAAGCAAGCTTTAGGGAATTTGGTAATTTTCAATTGCTTGAGGATACCGAACCTCCAACCATTAAACCAATTGGTTTCAGAGAAGGTATGCATATGGGTAAACTAAATCGACTTGTCTTTGTTATTCATGACAATACCGAAGAATTAGTAAATTTTACAGCATTACTTGATGGCAAATGGCTTAGATTTAGCAACGATAAGGGCAAAACATTCATTTACAAATTTGATGCCCATTGCAGTTCTGGAGTACATGAATTAAAAATAAGTGTGGGTGATTGTGTAGGAAATGTAACAGAAAGGACTTACCATTTTACCAGGTAAAAAAATATATTTTTTTAAGAAGCGATTACTTAATAACAGATAAAATATAAAAAATGGCCATCCCTATTGAAGGAAAAAAAGCACCCTTATTTACAGGAACAGATCAAAATGGAAAAAAAATCTCGTTGGAGTGTTTTAAGGGGCAAAAAGTAGTACTTTATTTTTATCCTGAAGATGGAACACCCACCTGCACTGTGCAGGCCTGTAACTTAAGAGATAATTTCGGGGCTTTAAAAAATAAAGGCATCGTTGTGTTGGGTATCAGTCCGGATGAAGTAGCCAAACACAAAAAGTTTGAAACAAAGTTTAGCCTGCCTTTTACGTTGCTGGCTGATCCAACACATACGATTATTGAAAAGTATGGGGTATGGGGAGAAAAACAAATGTACGGTAGAAAATATATGGGGCTTTTGCGTACTACTTTTTTAATTGACGAAAAGGGGATCATCCGTAAAATATTTTTAAAGCCAAAGAGCAAACAACACACAGAAGAAATTTTAAATGCCTGGAAAGAAATTGGCTGATAACAGCTTCTCCATAAAAGAAAACTCCTGGCTGGCTGGTATAGCCGCAAAAAAATTGCGAGCTGCCTCAGTTGCAATGGTATTGGGTAACACCATTCATCTATACAATACCCACAAAGAAGAATTTTTAAAAAATGAAAAATGGGTAAGGCACGAGCTGTGCCATATACGGCAATTTAAGCAACATGGTTATATTGGTTTTATTGCAAAATACTTATTGGAAAGCGTTCGGAAAGGATATTACAATAATAAGTTTGAAGTAGAAGCAAGGGCAGCGGAGCAATTATAAAACCCAAACTACTTCTCCAAAATCAAAAAGGCGTTCTGTGGTATCCATCGTAATCAATTGCCCGTTTTCTGTTACGCCCAGTATATTAGTATCAAAAACAACGGTGTCTTTTTTCAACCTTACCTTTTTTTGTAAACAAAATAAATGTTCGTTGTACTCTTTCAACATTACACTAAATACTTTCTTTTCCAGCTGGTTAACCCTTTTTAAAACCGACAGATGTAGTTCCTTTGCCAATGCTGTTAAATCAAAAGTTTTTCCTGTTATTTGTTTAAGTGACACAGGGTTTATTAAGGCATCATCAAAATAAGGTTGGTTTACATTTATTCCAATACCCACAATAGAAAATTTCCAATCCTTGCCATGGAAAATATTTTCTATCAATACACCTCCTGCCTTTCTGTCACGCCAGAAAATATCATTGGGCCATTTAATAGTTGTTTCATCTCCTGCGTATTTATTAAAAAAATCAAAACAACCCAATGCTACTGTTGCTGAAAGTTGAAATTGTTGAGTTGCGTTTAGGGTTGTAAGCTCCAATACAATACTCAATGCTATGTTTACTCCAACAGAAGTTTGCCACTCTTTACCCCTTTGTCCTTTACCGTTAGTTTGATGCGAAGAAAAATAAGCATTACCATGCTTCGACAATCCTGCATGAACTTTTGCCATGGCATAGTTGTTGGTACTATCGACAGTGTTCAACATAACAAAGGAAAGGTTGGTTTTTGGCATAATACAACGATTGGCAAAGAATTAGTACTTTTGATAACAAATGCAAGCTACAGGCTGGCAATAATAAAACAAAACATTATTACGTTCGTCATGGGTATTATACATGGCAACACCACGTAAACAGTTAATTAAAACAGCATATAATTTGAACAATCTTACATTATTAGCCAATAGAAAAAAAAGCACTATCACCCGGCTAACCAAAAACAGTAAAATTTTTAAGGCAATCATCAATGCCATTCAGGAAAAAAAAGGAGAGAACATTATAAGTCTTGATCTTCGCAAAATACCGGAAG
>JAYWAU010000055.1:0-2542 GCA_043782265.1 Ferruginibacter sp.
ATTGCCAGCCGGGCAAGTATCAGCAGGTATTGCAAAACAACTATTAAATAATAAAGCAAGCATCAAGTTTAATATCAGAGATATTTTTTATACCCAAAATCCAAAAGAAATTCAGAACTTTCAGGATGTGCAATCAACATTGAAAATCAGCAGAGACACCAGGGTATTTAATATTGCGTTTGTTTACAGATTTGGCGCCAGTTTAAAATCTAAACCTGCAAGTACATTACCAACTGATGAGCAACAAAGAGTAAAATTAAATTAATAAAATTATTGGAATGATACAAAGAAATGATATGAGCTGGGCGATTGTTTTTCATGGCATCTTCGTTGCAATCATTGATTCGTTCTTTTTCAGTATTTCAGTGAAAGACTGAAAAAGCATCACTCTTGTACAGCATAATAATAAGCAGCAAACCAATGGCAGTAAATTTCAAAATATCGAAACCCTCAAACCTTCTGATACATTGCATTGTATGGGCAAGTATTTTTATGCTTCCCTACGTGTTTAATATAGGGGATGAAAAAGATGAAGCATCTTCTGTTGACCCATTTAGGAGCATAAATACAGTTACTAATTTTTTATGGATGGGTTTGTTTTATTTGAATACAGCTGTGTTTATACCACGTTTAATATATAAAAAAAAATACGGTGTATATACTTTGTTGTTGTTAGGTAGTTTTTGTGTTATCATGTTACTGCATGGCGCCTTATTCAAACCATTCGTTTTAGGGCATACATACAATTTTATACCTTCTTCTGTTCATAATATTATCCCTTTTTTGTTCACCATTTTAGTTAGTGCAACATATAAAACTATTGCAGACCGAATTAAAACTGAAACTTTGCTTGCGGCTACGCAGCAGGAAAACTTAAAAACAGAATTGTCTTTTTTACGTTCGCAAATAAGTCCACATTTTTTATTTAATGTTATGAATAATATTGCAGCAATGGTTCGGCTAAAAAGCGATGAACTGGAACCTACAATTCATAAATTGTCATCGTTGATGCAGTATATGCTTTATGAGACAGATGAAGAAAAAGTGCTGTTACAAAGCGAAATAGAAAACTTACAAAGTTACATTGACTTACAGCAGCAACGCTTCAGCGAAAAACTAAAATTGCAGGTTTCATTAGACGTAAAAGAGAATTGGCATGCAATTGAGCCGATGCTGTTAATACCGTTTGTAGAAAATGCCTTTAAACACGGAACTGGTATTGTACAAAATCCAGTTATAGAAATTGATCTAAAAGCAGAAAATGGTAAACTTTATTTTATTGTAAAGAACAAATTTATAGATACGGAGACTATTAAAGACAAAACTTCCGGTATTGGGTTAGTTAATGTAAAAAGACGTTTAGAATTATTGTATGGTGACCGGCATTACCTTTCAATAAATAAAACCGGTGACTGGTTTATTGTTTCATTACAAATCTCTTTTAAACAATGATAAACTGTATTGCTGTTGATGATGAACCGCTTGCTTTAAAATTGCTGCAGGATAATATAAGCAAAGTTCCTTTTTTAAAATTGGTAGCTGCCTGTAACGATGCTTTTGAAGCAATGAAGGCTTTGCAGGAAAATAAAGTTGATTTGGTGTTCATTGATATTCAAATGCCGGGCCTAACCGGGTTGCAGTTTATTGGAAGCCTTGAGCATAAGCCGCTGGTAATTTTTATAACAGCCTATAAGCAATATGCATTGGAAAGCTACGATTTAGCAGTTGTGGATTATTTGGTAAAGCCTGTACCATTGGATAGATTTATTAAAGCATGTAACAGAGCCAAAGAGCTTCACGGACTTAAAGCAATGAAACAGAAGCATACTGTGCAACCGTCTGCAGAATATTTCTTTTTAAATATTGATTACAGCCAGGTGAAAGTAGTGTTTGATGACATTGTGTGTATTGAAGGTTTAGGGGATTATATTAAAGTAAACCTTAAGAGCACAAAAAAACCTTTGATTGTAAGAACAAGTCTTAAAGCAATAGAGTCTGAATTACCTTCAAATAAATTTTTAAGGATCCATAAGTCCTGGTTAGTTGCCATTTCTGAAATAGTTGCGGTTCGTAAGAACAGCATATTTATAAAGGAAATGGAATTACCTGTTGGTGAAACTTTTCGTGAGGCTGTTGATAAACTTATCAGAAAAGAACTATAATTTTTCTACCCCTGGGCACCCTTTTTTGCGGCTTTTATCACAGAATATTGTTCTCCTAATTCTAATAGTGACCTACTTTTTAAGTTTCATCTTTAGCTAAAATCAATTGAGTGTTCCTATTTAGCATTTCTCCATTTTATTGTTTAAATGATATTTTAGACGATAACCTGTATGTAACAGGTATATAACCCATATATAACCCGTATATAACCCGTATATAATACATGTATAAACCGTATATAATCCGGCATAATAGTACTCGTATTATATACGGTTTATCATTTTATTATTATATTTTTAAATGAGTATTTAATAGCTCAAAATTGATCAAATGATGCTTCCAAAACGGTTATTCCTGTTCATCCATCAAAACACAGAGC
>JAYWAU010000056.1:0-7062 GCA_043782265.1 Ferruginibacter sp.
CTTGTTTCCCATTTTAACCAACTCTTCAGCAACACTTTCAAAAAGCTGGTAAAATACCCTGTCTTTTGGTAAAAAGATTTTAAAAATTGAATTTAATCCCATGGTTTAAAATTTCGGCAAAGTTTAGGCTTTACGTTAAAAAAATAATACACTTTTATAATAGTAACATTTTGGTAACACATAAGTAACATTAAATTGTTATTACTTATTATTGCGGCTTCTTTACTGGGTAGCGGCTTAACTCAAAATATTAGGTATGTTTACTCAATACAAACCACTAATTGCAATAAGAATTTTCTGGTTGACTCTTCAGCAAGCAATTTCGGAAAAATTACTCCAAGAAAATATTATGGGATTAATCCATACCTGAAAATTAGAAATAAAATTAGATTTACAGAGCTGCGTGCAGAATATATGAATGATAAAAAACAGCCCAAGTAAGGAGTAGCGAAATTCTCAATGCTTTATTTACATACAGGAACAAAAGGATGTTATCTGAGAGAATTCAACGGAGCATATTTTATTTTTTTGCAAAACCTTGGGAGTACACATCACCAAATTGGAATAAAATACGACTGGTACGATCCTAACACAGAAGTTAAAGGAACGGAAATTGGCAGTGCAGGCAATAATATAAATGCTGTCAATATAAAATGTAAAATATAGAACGTTGGGATTTGGCTATCTCTATTATGTATCAGAAAATGTAAAGCTGGTTTTGTGGTATGAAAAAATAACAAATGAAAAAACGAGACTTTCAGGATTTATTAATGATGTAAAGGACAATGTTTTTACATGTAGATTATAATTCAGATTTTAAAAAAGGGCTTTTCACTTTATATGCAATTAATTTAGATATACAAAATTGCCATTTTGTTTAATATTTACTTATATTGTTGATTTAAACGTCAATCATTATAAAATTGATTTAGAGAATTTAATTTTTTTTTTGACGCAGCGTTTATTTTCTTTACTTTGCCTCCTTATCAAGTAAATTAATTGTTAAATTATATTAGCGGTCGTAATATATTTTAACCGTATTTCATTTTTTATTTTTTTAACCAAAATAGTCTTATGAGAAAAATTGCAGTACTATTTGTTGTGCTACTCTACAGCACAATTTCTGTTCTAGCCCAAACTAAAATTAAGGGTAGGGTAACAGATTCTAAAGATGGATCTCCCATAGCCGGAGCCACCATTAAAGTAAAAGGACAAAACACGTCCACCACATCCAATGCTGACGGTACGTTTGAAATTGTAGCGAAACTTGGAAGTGCTTTGGAGATTACAGAAGTAGGGCACGCTCCACTTGCAGTAAAATATAATGATGCTGGTTCTGGAGGTCTGCAAATTGTGATGAACCAGGATGCAAGGGGTTTATCCGAAATTGTAGTTACAGCCCTTGGAATAAAAAGGGAGAAAAAGGCATTGGGTTATTCTGTATCAACAGTAAATAAAAAAGATCTGGAACTTAGGCCTGAAGGTGATATTGCCCGTGTTTTAACAGGTAAAGCTGCAGGGGTTAATATTATTAATACAAGCGGAATTTCTGGTAGCGGTACAAATATTACTATCAGAGCTGTTGGAACTATTACAGGTAATTCAACACCATTGTTTATTGTTGACGGTGTTCCATTTGATGGCGGTACAAACGGCAATGCAGGTTTTACTTTTGGTAACCAAACTTCCAGCAGGTTTTTAGATTTAGATCCTAACAATATTGAAAACGTAAGTATCTTAAAAGGATTAAGCGCAACAACTTTATATGGTGAGTTGGGAAGAAATGGTGTAATATTAATTTCAACAAAAAATGGTTCTGGCAGTAAGGGACCTAAAAAGACGGAGATTTCATTATCACAATCTTACTTTGTAAATACAATATCTAACTTACCTGAATACAACACTAAATATGGTGGAGGTTTTGATTTAAGTAATGGTGTTACTTTCTTTAGTAACTGGGGTGGACCCTTCAGTGACCCTCCGGTATTGGTAAACCATCCATATGGCAGAGCTTCATTGAATGCAGCTTTTCCTGAATATATTGGGGCTAAATATGAGTATAAACAATATAAAAATAATGTAAAAGATTTTTTCAGAACAGGTAATGCAGCTAATACCTCTGTAAATATTAGTGGGTCAAGCGCCACTTCTAATTATAGCGCTAATTTTGGATACCTTAATGATATTGGTTTTATTCCGGGCAATAATCTTAAAAAATTAAACTTCGGCATTGGTGGTAATGCTAAACTATCTAATAATTTTACAGTTAGCGGAACTTTTAACTACGTAACAACAAAAGTAAAATCACCGCCAACCAGTACCAGTTTTGGTAGCTCAGCTTCAAATGCATCAGTATTTGGTGATGTACTGTATACGCCAACTTCGGTTGATTTACAGGGATTACCATGGGAAAATCCATTGGATCACTCTCACGTTTACTATCGTTCAAACAATGGTATTCAAAACCCACGTTGGACGCTTGCCAATTCGTTTACAGAAGATAATGTGAACAGGGCTTATGGCAACATTCAGTTAAAATATGATTTCTCTAAAAAAGCCAGTTTAAGCTACAGAGTAGGGTACGATAGTTATTCTGAAGAACAGACATATGCGCAAAATAAGGGAGGAGCATATACCCCGGAAGGAATTTATCGTTCTTCAATAGGTACCAATAATATTTGGGATCAAACGTTGATATTCAATATTACACAGGATTTAAGCAAGGACTTAAAATTAGGGGTAGATGCGGGTGTAAACGTAAGAAACGATTTGTTTAAACAAACAGGTATTACAAGTACTAATCAATTGGTATATGGTTTGTTAAACCATGGCAATTTTGTTAACCACACGCCAAACAGCGAAGATGGTACATTATTAGATTATTCATCTGATTTGGAAACAATAGGAGCTTTTGTACAAACTAGTCTTAGTTACAGAGATTATTTATTTTTAAACCTTGGAGGCAGAAATTCCTGGTCAAGTGCATTGGAAAGTAATCACAACAGTCTTTTTTACCCAAGTGCAACGTTGTCTTTTTTACCAACATCCGTAATTGCAGGGTTAAAAGAAAGCAAAGCTATCAATTACCTGAAAGTAAGATTGGGATATGGCACAAGTGCTGAATTTCCAGGTTCATACTTAACACGGCCATCACTTGGTATTTCTACAAAAGTATTTGTTGATGGAGCAGGTACTTCCATAAATACAAACTATGTTAATGGGAGGTTGCCGAATAAAGATTTGAAACCGGCTTTAATAACAGAATATGAAGCAGGACTTGAAGGAAAATTCTTTGATAACAGAATCAACTTAGATCTTACTTTATATAACAGGTTTGCAAAAGATCAAATTTTAAGCAGGGATATAGATCCTTCTGTAGGATACGGTGTGCAAACCATCAATGCCGGTAATGTAAGAAATAAAGGTGTTGAATTGGGATTGGGTTACACAGTAGTAAGAAATAAGGATTGGAAATGGCAATTAGATGGTTTATTTTCTAAAAATAAAAGTTTGGTATCAGGTATACCAGAGGGTATTGTATCAATTAGAACTGCTGGGTTTACCAATTTAGGTACATTCGCTATCAATGGCCAACCGCTTGGTGTTATACAAGGCAAGGCTTATCAAAGATTGGATGGCCAATTGCTTGTAGGTGAAAACGGCGATTATCTTGCAGCAAACGAAATCAGTATCTTAGGCGATCCTAATCCTGATTATAAACTTACCGGTATTACCAGTTTGAGCTATAAAGCATTCACTTTCAGAATACAGATGGAGTATACTCATGGAGGTGATTTTTATTCTGCAACTTCAAGTGTATTGTTGGGAAGAGGTGTAACAAGGGATACCGAATTTGATCGTTATTTACCGGTAATTCTTCCTGGTGTTACTTCAGATAAAGCAGTTAATAATAAACAAATCAGTTCCACGCAAGCCTATTTTGATAATACGGTTGCAGGTGGTGCTGCTGATGAAGCAGGTATTTACGATGCTACTAATATCCGTATAAGGGAAGCTTCACTTACCTACAATATGCCACAAAGTATTCTTAAAAGATTGCCTTTTGGGGCAGTGTCTTTTTCTGTTTCGGGGAATAACCTATGGTATTACGCACCTAACTTTCCTAAATACGTACATTTTGATCCTGAAACTTCAGGACTTGGTGTAGGTAATGGAAAAGGATTAGAGTTTTTTACCGGTCCATCTTCACGCCGTATTGGTGCAAGTATAAGAGTTACTTTTTAATCTAAAATCTTTTAAATATGAAATATATTAAAATTATAATGCTGGTTTTTTTAATAGGTACCTTGGGTGCTTGTAAAAAATTAGATACAGGGTTAGTCAACCCCAATTCTGTTGATCCCTCTCTTGCGAACGTTGATTTGCTGCTTAACCAATCGCAGTTGGCTTTTGAAGGTTTTTTCGGACAAGCTTCGGATTATGGAGCACAGTTAACAAGGCAGCAACAAATGTATGGCCCACTGTACAACAATGCTTATTCACCCGAAAGTTTTGACGGGCTATGGGGGACTGCTTATACCGGAGCATTAATAAACATCAATACATTATTGCCCATTGCACAGCAACAAAAAAAGTATGTACATGCTGGTATTGCACAGGTGCTAAAAGCATATATATTAGGGACACTCGTTGATAACTTCGGCGATGTTCCTAATTCAGAAGCTTTATTAGGACTTGAAAATCTTACACCAAAAGCAGATGCAGGTGCTGAAGTTTATAAAACTGTATATACATTGCTTGATAGTGCGATTAGTAATTTTAAAAAAACAGGCGGTGGCGCACTGCCAACAAACGATTTGTTTTACAAAGGAAGTGCATCAAACTGGTTGGCTGCAGCCAAATCACTGAAGCTTAAATTTTTGATGCAAACAAGGTTGGTTGATCCAAGTGCAAAAGCAGCAATTACTGCATTGATGACGGAAAATGCCTTCCTTAAAACGGGTGCTAATGATTTTACATTCAGGTATTCTACTGTTAATGCAACACCCGATAGCAGGCATCCGCATTATGCTGCTAATTATAATAATGCCAGTGCGGGAAGTAATAGTGCCAACGATTATATTGGGAATTATTTTATGTGGGTTGTGGCTGTTGAAAAATCAGGTACGGGTGCAGTAACTAGTCTTGATCCTAGGCGGAGGTATTATTTTTACAGGCAGCGAACAAACTATGCTGATGCTTCCATTGATGCTTGCCCTTGCAATTTTGAAATTAAGCCAGGCCATTACAGTGCAGAAATGCCATTTTGCCTGGTTGGTGCTGGTTATTGGGGAAGAGATCATGGAGATAACTCCGGTACACCTCCTGATGGATTGTTGAGAACTACCTGGGGTATTTATCCTGCAGGTGGTCAATTTGATGCCAGCCAGAATAAATCAATTGATAATACATTGGGTGGAAAAGGGGCTGGAATTGATCCTATCTGGCTGTCATCTTTTACTTATTTTGTCGAGGCAGAAGCAGCTCTTAAACTGGGTATCACCGTAAATGGAGATGCAAGAAGTTTACTACAAAAAGGTATTATAGCTTCAATCACAAAAGTGCTGGCTTTTCCAGCAACGGTTAATTATGTGGTTCCTACTGCAAACATTCCTACACAGGCTGCTATTGATACTTATGTTAACACGGTGCTAGCTAATTATGATGCTGCTACCGATGCTAAAAAACTGGATATCATTATAAGAGAATATTATATTGCCGCATGGGGTAATGGTATTGAACCTTATAATAATTACAGAAGAACAGGTAGCCCTAATAATATGCAGCCAGTAAAAACTACCCCTAAACCAGGTTTATTTATCAGGTCTTTAAGCTACCCTTCTGTATATGTTAACAGAAACGTAAATGCCCCTGCACAAAAAACACCGGGTGCTGCTGCAAACAAAGTATTCTGGGATAATAATCCGGACAATTTTATATACTAAAATCTAAAAGCATGAAAAAAGTTTCAATATTAACCAGTTTATTTTTAATTCTCTTAGTAGTTTCCTGTAAAAAGGCAGAGATACAAAACCCATTGTCAGATTATAAGAACCTGGGTACAGGTTCATATATTACCAAGATATCTGATCTGAACTTGAATATGGACTATAATAAGCCAGCTTCAAAAGTGGGTATTACTGTAGACCAATATGGTTCAGAAGTTGATAAAATTGTGTTGTATGTAGTGGAAGGGGCCAACCCAACACCAACGGCGTGGAAAAAAATAAAAGAAATTCCTTTTACAGGTAAGGGTACTGAGATAAGTGCTACAGAAGGGGATGTAGCTAAAGCATTAGGTGTTACGACAGATAAATTATCACCGGGTAATTATTACACTTTTTATAACCAGGTGGTTACAAAAGATGGTAAAACCTATGATGTGTCCAACACGCAGGGTGCTTTGGAAAGTAACTCGAATTATAATTCTGTTTTCAGGTGGCAGGCTTATGTAACTTGTCCGTATGTTCAGGGACAAATGGGAGGGAAATATAAAGTATTGCAGGATGATTGGGCTGATTGGGTTCCCGGCGATGTTGTTACTGTTACAGAAACAGCAGGTAAAAATCAGTTAAACCTTAGTGAGGTTTGGCCAAATCCAGCTTATGGTGATATTGTAGACCCATTACTGGTTAATGTTGATCCTGCTACCGGTACTGCTAGTGTGCCCTTTGTAACATTTGGGGCCTACTCTCCGTTAACTTCTGCACAAGGTCCGGGTGCCGGTGATGTAGCAGGGTATGCATTTGCCTGTACTGGATTTATTACATTAACTATGAAAGTTATTTACAACGGTTCAAATCAAGGTAATCTTAAACTTGTTTTGCAAAAGCAATAAAAAATTAGAAATCTATTTTTAATATAAGGCCCGCAATTGCGGGCCTTATTTGTTTTGCATATTTTTTAGTGAAAGAAAGAAAATAATTAAGAAATTGATGGAGATTATTTTTATGCTTTATTTCAAATAAGTACCGATAGATTTATATTTTTTGCATTGTATATTTTCATGCGCATTCTTTAAAAAATGTCATGTTCCATTTTATTATTATTTTTTAAAATCAA
>JAYWAU010000057.1:0-7053 GCA_043782265.1 Ferruginibacter sp.
TCTGACCTTTCTCTAAGCAGTAGTTCAAAGTTATCAATATCTAAATTTCTGTCCATCGTTCACGAAATTTCTGTTAGTTTTGGTAATAAGCAATCGTTATTATATTAGTTGTTTGCCACTGCTCCTGTCAGCGCAATACCTTTATTCCTTGGTCTTAGTAATATATTTTTCTTAACTAAAATTTCTTCCAGCATGACCTTGGCCCTTGTATATTGAGATCGGCTTGTGCTTTCCTCGATATCAAGCATATTGCCAATTTCTTTATGCGAATATCCTTCGATGGCGTATAAATTTAACACTGTGCGGTAACCAACCGGTAATAATCTGATACACTCAACCACTTGTTTTGCCTGCATAATAGAGGGGATATTTTCTTCTCTTATACCAACACCATTAGCATATGAAATATCGACACTATCAGAAAATTTCTTATTTTTTTTGAGGATATTAATACATGTATGAACTACAATCCTTCTAATCCAACCCTCAAGTGCACCTTCGTTTCGGTACTGATGAATTTGTGCAAAAACTTTTATAAATCCTTCCTGCAACATGTCTTCTGCATCTTCCCTATTTTTTGCAAAACGATAGCAAACGCCAAGCATTTTAGGACTTAACCGAGTGTATAAAGCCTCTTGGGAGGCTGCATTATTTTCAAGACATCCTTTTAACATGATCTCTTCCGTCATAATTGTGCTTGGTTTAACACATTAAATATAGACAATTTGGTTCTATTTATAGCTGCTTTTATAATAAAAATTATAAGCCCAGATTATATAGATTACAAGAAATTCTTTGATTTAATAATATAATGCATAAAGACTAGCCTCTTAAGCTTTCGGTGGAGGCCTTTTAATGATAAGACTATCATCGGGATTCGTTGCTTTAATTGTGTCTCTTATTGCTGAAGCCCAGTTAGAAATAGCTAACTTTTGATTTTGGGTAAGAATAGCATTTTTATGGATTAAGGTATAAGAAGAGAGCGGCATTTCATCTTCTTTAACCTGTTTAATGATTTCATCTAGTTTTTTATACTGTCTTCCAATCCTGTAGGTAGCAAATTCAGAAAAATTAATTTCCCTTTTTCCCTCTTCAATATGATCATTTAACCACCATGCAACGGGCTGAATTTTTGAGTACCAAGGATAAACTGTGTTATTACTATGGCAATCATAACAACTTGTTTTTAAAATCTGCCTTACACTATCGGGCACTACATAAACTTTGCTAATATCGCTAGTCATCAAATTCGCCTCATCACCAATATTTTTGGGTGGGTGAATAAATTGGATCACAACTAATGCTACAAGCAGTAATAGAAACAGGTTCTTTATTATTTTATTCATGCGCAAGATTTCTTTAGTTGTTAAACATTTTTAGTTTTATTAAAATAAGGAAACAATGCAATAACTAGTCAACCAAAATATTCCCTGTCATTTCTTCAGGAATGGGAAGTTGCATCATTGATAAAATAGTTGGAGCAATGTCGCCTAATTTGCCACTCTTTAATTTGCCATTCCATTCGTTATCAATAACAAAAAATGGCACCAGATTTAAAGAGTGTGCAGTATTGGGTGTTCCATCTTCATTAATTTCGTAATCTGCATTGCCATGGTCCGCTAAAAGAAAAACGGCATAATCATTTGCTAAGGCCGCTGTTACTACTTTTTCTACACAGGTATCAACTGTTTCTACGGCTTTTATAACTGCATTCCAAACTCCGGTATGGCCTACCATATCAGCATTGGCAAAATTTAAACATATAAAATCAGCTGTTTTATTTTCTATTTCAGGAACAATAGCAGCGGTCAATTCATGCGCACTCATTTCAGGCTTTAAATCATAAGTGGCTACTTTGGGAGAAGGAACCATTATTCTTTTTTCGCCTTCAAAGGGTATTTCTCTTCCTCCGCTGAAAAAGAAAGAAACATGTGGATATTTTTCAGTTTCTGCTATGCGTATTTGAATTTTTTTACTTTGTTCTAAAATTTCTCCCAGTGTATTCTTAAGATCATCATTTTGAAAAACAACATTTACTTTTTCAAATGACTGATCATATTGGGTCATGGTGGTATAATACAAATTCAACTTATGCATACCAAAGGTTGGCATATCAACCTGTGTTAACACTTCTGTTATCTCCCTGCAGCGATCTGTTCTAAAATTAAAACTGATTACCACATCTCCATCTTTTATTTTAGTATTTTCAATATTGGTATTTATGATGGGATTTATAAATTCGTCTGTTTTGCCTTCCTCATAAGATTTTTTTACGGACCCTAAAATATCGGTGGTTTTAAACCCAATTCCACTAACCATTGCATCATATGCCAGCTTAACTCTTTCCCATCTTTTATCTCTATCCATAGCATAATAACGCCCGGTAATAGTAGCAATTTCTCCGGTGCTTGTTTTTAAGTGTTCCTGAAGTTCCGTTAAAAAACGAAGGCCGCTTTTTGGATCCGTATCTCTGCCATCTGTAAATGCATGTATTAACACATCTTTTAAACCTTCAGTATTACAAAGTGAGGCAAGTGCCTTTACATGATTTATATGAGAATGGACTCCTCCATCACTCACAAGACCCAATAAATGCAATGTTTTGTTATTTTCTTTTGCATATCGTATAGCACTTAATAAAACCGGATTCTTTTGAAATTCACCACTCCGTATAGCTACATTTATTCTTTGTAATTCCTGGTAAACAACTCTTCCGGCACCTAAATTCAGGTGCCCTACTTCACTATTTCCCATTTGTCCCTCGGGTAAGCCAACGTCTTCACCGCAAGTAATTAATGTTGAATTGGGGTATTTTTGGTAGAGAGAACTAACAAATGGAGTTTGAGCATTTTGTATAGCATCGCTGCTTTTAATCTTGCCGAGGCCCCATCCGTCCATTATTATTAATATTGCTTTTTTATTATTCATGTTCCAAAGTTAACTTTTTTGCAGCTTTTGTAAGAAGCTTATTGTCATTAAATTAATCCTCATAACTTACACAAAATAATAAAAGTTTAGGTTGGCACGTTTTTAGCAAAATAGAAACACAAAACATTTGATATGAAATTTTTTTTTACGATTGTTTCAATAAGCGTTATAACTTTTTTATCTTCATTTAAGGTTCATTCAGGCATTGATGATGTTATTACAGCTATGAAAACAGGCAATGCTTCCCAAGTGGCTAAGTTTTTTGACAATAATGTAGAAATCAGTATGCCTGATAAAAGCAACAGTTACAGCAAAAGCCAGGGAGAGCTAATATTAAAAGACTTTTTTGCAATTAATGTGGTAAAAAGTTTCGAGGTAATTCATAAGGGAGAAAACGGGGGTTCACAATACTGTATAGGAACACTGGTAACAAAAGGAGGAAACTACAGAACTACTATTTACATGAAGCAAAAAGGAGAACAGCAAATATTGCAGGAACTTCGTTTTGAAAATCATTAATTTTCTATATCAAAATCAACATTATATTTAACCTGTAAGAGTTTTTCTTTTACAGGTTTTTTATTTTTTAAATTTGCGCATGATGAATTATGATAATTTATTACAGCAGCTAATAAAGAATGCATTGGCAGAAGATATTGGCGATGGCGATCATTCGACATTAGCAAGTATTGATAAAGACGCCAGGGGGAAAGCGGTTTTGAAAATTAAAGAAGATGGTATTTTGGCAGGTGTAGTTGTGGCGGAAAAAATATTTCGCTTTATGCAACCCAATATAATTTTTACGGCATATAAAAAGGATGGCGAAACTATGCAGTATGGCGAAGTTGCTTTTGAAGTGGAGGGCAAAGTGCATACAATTTTACAAACAGAAAGAATGGTTTTAAATACTATGCAGCGTATGAGTGGTATTGCAACACTCACCCGTTTATATGTAGATAAACTGAAGGGATTTAAAACAAAACTACTTGATACAAGAAAGACAACACCTAATTTTCGCCTGTTAGAAAAAGAAGCTGTGCTTATTGGCGGCGGAGTTAATCATCGCTTTGGGTTGTATGATATGATTATGCTAAAAGACAACCACATTGATTATTGCGGTGGTATAGAAAAGGCAATCAACAAAGCATATGAATATGTGCAAACAATAAAACCAGGTTTAAAAATTGAAGTAGAAACAAGGAATATAGAAGACGTAAAAAAAGTAATGGCTGTTGGTAAAGTAGACAGGATTATGTTGGATAATTTTACGCCAGCCTTAATTGAAGAGGCAATAAAAATTATTGCCGGTCAGTACAAAACTGAGGCCAGTGGCGGTATTAACTTAAGTAATATTGAAACCTATGCTGCAACAGGAGTAGATTTTATATCAAGCGGTGCAGTTATTCACCAGGCAAGAAGTTTGGATTTGAGTTTAAAAGCTGTAATTATTTAAATGACTTTAATGCAGGATTTTTTTAGAGATAAAAGTGTAAATATTCATGGCAAATAAAAAAATAAATTCTCTGGGAGGATTAGTTTATTCAACTGATCCCAATTTTAAACCCTTCGAGGAAAGTAAAGAAGAAGAGGAAACACGATTGCCTCTCCAGCAAAAAATTAAAGTTAGGTTAGATAAAAAACATCGTGCCGGCAAAGCAGTAACGTTAATTGAAGGTTTTATAGGTAAAGAAAAAGATAAGGAAGAACTCGGAAAAAAGCTAAAAACTTTTTGTGGAACAGGAGGTTCTGTAAAAGATGGTGAAATTATTGTGCAGGGCGATAACAGGGATAAAGTATTGCAATGGTTACAAAAAAATGGGTACTCAAATGCGAAGAAAATCGGCTAATTATTTCTTTCTTTTTCTTCATTACAAATCAGAATTTACTACAATAGAAATGGCCCCGCTTGGACATTTATGCACCTGGTTAATAATAGCAGTTGTGGCTACCTCGCCCATTTCAATCCACGGTTTCCTTCTTGGATCAAATACTTCAGCTAGCCCCTTAAAACAAATGCCGGAATGAATACATAATGCAGGTTGCCATAAGATGGTAATTTCGCCGTTGGTGTAATGATGTTTTTTTATTGACATTGGTGAATTTTTTAATAAATTCTATTACAATTTACAACAAAACCTGTTTTTTAAACTATTTTTACACAAAGCAAACCAATAGAATGATTTCTAAAATATCAGAAGGTATCACAGTGAGCGTAGAAACGTTTTATCAGCCCGAGTACAGCAATCCTTCAACCAACGAATTCATGTTTGCTTACCGTATTACCATACAAAATAACAATGCCTATGCTGTTAAATTATTACGCAGGCATTGGTATATCTATGATGCAACCGGAAGTTTAAGGGAAGTAGAGGGTGAGGGTGTTGTTGGTGTGCAACCGCAAATTAACCCAGGTGATGAATACCAGTACATTAGCGGCTGTAATTTAAAAACAGAAATGGGTAAAATGTATGGTACCTACTTAATGGAAAACGTTAATAGTAATAAACAGTTTGATGTAATCATACCTTCCTTTGAAATGACGGTACCTTTTAAGTTAAACTAAACACTTCACGTTTTAGGCTACATTCATATTTTTCGCTTATCTTACGATATCCATATTTAAAATACCAAGATCCCAAATGGCAAAAGTAACATTCGACAATCGCAACAATCAATTTTACCAAAGTTTAAAAACAGCAGTTGACCAATATTTTGAAGTAAACCACATCAAAAAAACGGGCGACTGGCGGTTGTACATTAAAACTATAACATTAGTGAGCGCTGCCATTATTATATACGGCACTTTGATTTTTTTTAAAATGAATGCATTACCGGCACTATTGCTTTGTGCTTTGTTGGGTTTTGTTTTTGCATCAATAGGCTTTGGTGTAATGCACGATGCTAACCATGGTAGTTACAGCACCAAGCCCTGGCTAAATGATACATTAGGTTTAACTGCAAATGCATTGGGCGCAAGTTCTTTTTTCTGGAAACAAAAACACAATATTATACATCACACTTATACCAATGTAGATGGTATTGATGATGACATCGCCAAAAGCCCGATCATCCGCCAATGCGAGACACAGAAGTGGGTACCAGCTCATAAAATTCAGCATTTATACCTTTTGCCTATTTACGCATTGTCTTCAATTTTTTGGCTGTTCTTCATGGATTTTACAAAATATTTTACCCGTAAAATATACACTACGGAAGCATGGAAACTAACACCCAAAAATCATCTTATTTTTTGGGTAACAAAAATTTTATACTTTACTTTTTATATGATCATTCCTGCGATAGTATGGGGTTTTGGTCCTTGGCTACTAGGTTTTATGGTACTCCATATCGTAATGGGAATAACCTTGTCGCTAACATTTCAATTGGCTCACGTGGTTGAGAATACAGAATTTGAAAATGTAGCGCTGGATGAAACAAAGCATGTTGAGACAGCGTGGGCCGAACATGAAGTAAGAACAAGTTCTAATTTTGCTATGAATAATCCTGTTGTTTCCTGGTTTGTCGGAGGATTAAATTTCCAAATTGAACACCATCTTTTTCCAAAAGTTAGTCATGTTCATTACCCAGCCATAAGCAAAATCGTAATGGAAAAATGTAAAGAATTTAATCTTCCCTACAATAAATACGATACCATGTTTGGAGCAGTAGCTTCTCATTTCAGGGTAATGAAATCATTAGGGAAAAAGCCTATTGTTATAAAACAGCAACAGTCACAGGCTGCATAAACAAAATCATGGTTTATATTTTGCTTCCTGAAAAATAATTTCTGTATCTAAATTCATTAATTCCTGCAAAGTAGTTGCAGGTTTTTTTTGCATATATTTTTTAACAATCTGCCATCCTGCAAAGGAGCCAATATTGCCCGGTGCACCTTCTCCCAGCTCTTGTGTTTTAGGGCTTTCATCCACATAATTTTTTATAATGTTTTTATCAGTAACCTGCAACAACGAATTCTTGATAAACAGGTTCCAGATAACTGCTTCATGGGAATAGCTGTCTTTTAATTGCTCTTGTGAGTAGCCTATTAATTTGTACTCATCAGATAAGGGAAGTAATTTATTTAACAGGTATAAACGTTTCCCTTTTTCGATCATCTGATTTACC
>JAYWAU010000058.1:0-2535 GCA_043782265.1 Ferruginibacter sp.
TTGCACAATTTTAAAGATGGCTATTGTGGCATCTCAAAAATTGAAGAAGATAAATATTGCCTTTGCTATCTAACCAATGCGGCCAACCTAAAACGAAATAATAATTCCATCAGCGAGTTGGAAAAAAATGTATTGTTTAAAAACCCCCATCTAAAAAATATTTTTAAGAATGCCACGATGTTATATAATACTCCGGTCACAATTTCTCAAATATCTTTTGCAAAAAAAACGCAGGTACAAAATCATATTTTATTATCCGGTGATGCAGCCGGCGTAATAACTCCTTTGTGTGGAAACGGTATGAGTATGGCCTTACACAGCAGTAAACTGGCAGCTATAGCCATTGATGATTTTTTGCTGCATAAAATTGACAGGTTGCAATTAGAAAATATTTATACAAAAAACTGGGAAGCTACTTTTGGCAGCAGGTTAAAGACTGGAAGAATTATACAACAACTATTTGGCAAAAGCTTTATAACGAATGTATTTGTGAGTATTATGAAAAAACTCCCCTTTGTAACTACTCAATTAATAAAGCAAACACACGGCGAGCCATTTTAAAGATTAGCCTATTTGTAAATCTATTGCTTTCATGGCTTTTTTGAGTTTCCGGGATTCAGTTAAAAAATTTCTTCCCTTTCTGAAGGTCCATGGCTTTATCCCCATTTGGCTATTGTATTTACTAATTTCATACAAGGCCTTCCAGTGTTTTAAAATTTCTTTATAAGCTCCTAACAGCGTATAGCCGGTATCATAAAAATGATTTGGCTCTGCTCCACAACCATTGTATTCTAAAATGACGAAATTTTTTCCGGCTTTCAAATCCTCTGTACTATTGCACATGATATCATACCTGCCATAGTAAAATTCATTACCCGTGCTGCTTATACCATTAAAAAGTGTAACCAGGCTATCATCAATTTCATTTTTTAAATCAATAAACTTTGCCCCACGATTATGGTTAGCCGCATAACTTAACAGGTATTTTTCACCTGCAGGAATTACCTGTGTCCAGCTATCTATATGTTTTTTGTTTAAGGTAGTAATTAACTTATTTCCCTTGGGATGTTGCAAAATCAAAGCTTGCAGCGTATCTGTTCCATTACCAATAACCTGCAAGGGAATTTTGTGTAGAAAGCCAGTTACTATTCCTTTAGTATCTTCGGGATGACGAATATAAAATACGCTAACCTCCATTGGATAGGTTACCAATTGCTGTACAATATATTCCCAGGGCATTAATTGATGGTAACGTTGTAATTCTTTAACATTATTTATCTTTCGCAATAAAATTCCCTGCTCTCCAATTTCTGGTTTTACAATAAAGGGATATGTTATATTATTCAACAATAATTTTTGTTCAATAGCACTCACTTCTTCATTTGGTAAAACATAAAAAGTCGGAGGATACAAATTCTTAGGGAGCAGTTCATACATCTCTTTTTTAGGTTCTCCTTCTAAACCACCAAAGGTTATTTTGGGATTGGAGGATGTAAAAAACCATACAGCTTTTGATTTGATAATATACCACAACCAAAAAATTGCAATAGGTGCATACAATATACTAAATGGCCAGGCTTCCCAATTTCTAATATGTTTTAATGTCTTTTTCACTTAACTAATTATGATTTCAAAATTAACATCTAAAAATCAACAATAAACGCTGCACCAAAAACAGTAACATTTAATTACTTTTGTTATACTCAAAAATTCTACATGATGCAGGTACCAACTATGGCGGAAATGGCAGCAAAAGGTGAAAGCCCCGAGGTTTTATTTTGGGTAGGCTGTGCAGGAAGTTTTGATCAGCGGGCTCAAAGAATTACAAAAGCATTTACAACTATTTTAAATAAAGTTGGGACAACATATGCGATATTAGGAAAAGAAGAAATGTGTACCGGCGACCCCGCAAGACGAGCAGGAAATGAGTTCATGTTTCAAATGATGGCTTATCAAAATATCCAGGTGTTAAATGGCTATAACATCAAAAAAATTGTAACTGCCTGTCCGCATTGTTTCAATACTTTAAAAAATGAATATCCTGAGTTAGGAGGTGATTATGAAGTAATTCATCATGCAAGTTTTTTGCAGCAATTAATCGATGAGGGTAAAATAAAATTAATAGCCGGAGGAAGTTTTAAAGGAAAAAAAATTACCTATCATGATAGCTGTTATCTCGGCAGAGCAAATAACATTTATGATGCACCAAGAAAAGTATTGGAAGCACTTGATGCAGAATTGGTAGAAATGAAACGCTGCCGTAGCAATGGTTTGTGTTGTGGTGCAGGTGGAGCCCAAATGTTTAAGGAGGAGGAGAAAGGTGATACACGTGTAAATTTTAAAAGAGCAAAAGAGGCCATTGAAACCGGCGCATCGGTAATAGCAGCAGCGTGTCCGTTCTGTAACACCATGATGACAGATGGTATAAAAAACAGTAATAAAGAAGAAGAGGTTCAGGTGTTGGATATTGCTGAACTTATTGCAGCATCTTTACAATAATTTTGCATTATGAATATAGATTTTAAAGAACAGATT
>JAYWAU010000059.1:0-2534 GCA_043782265.1 Ferruginibacter sp.
TGGTAAAGTTTGGATTAGACACCGCATTAAAAGATTTTTGTAACGATATTAATTTATCCGGTGCATTGCAAGTATCTTACCAGTCAATTGGGCTCGAAAATGTAGTAATAGACCAAACAACGGCTATTACTATTTACCGCATTGTGCAGGAATTAATTAACAATACAATGAAACATGCAGCTGCTAAAAGTACCATTGTGCAGGTAACAAAAACAAATGGCCAGCTTTCAGTAACAGTAGAAGATGATGGTAAAGGTTTTGATACAGGTATTTTAAAACAATCAAAAGGAATTGGCTGGGATAATATTAAAAACCGTATAGATTTTTTAAAAGGAAAACTGGATGTTAGATCAGAAACCGGTAAAGGAACTTCTGTGTTGATAGAATTAAATGTATGATAAAAATAAAGGTATTTATTGTAGACGATCATTACATGGTGATTGAAGGCATACGCTCACTGCTGCAAAATGAAGAGGGGATAGAATGGTCTGGTCATGCTACCAATGCAGCATCCTGCGTGGCTTTTTTGCAACAGCAATTGCCTGATGTAATTTTAATGGACATCAATCTTCCAGACAAAAACGGAATAGATCTTTGTAAGGAAGTGAAAGAAAAATATCCCTCCGTTTTTATATTGGGTCTTAGCACATTTAACCAGCAAAGCTTTATACAAAAAATGATGAATAATGGCGCTTCAGGCTATGTATTAAAAAATGCCACGCAGGAAGAACTGATGGAAGCTATTGAAACTGTATCAAAAGGAAAAACCTATTTAAGTGACGAGGTTGCTTCCTCTTTGCGAAAAGAAGTACTCTCCGAAATACCAGTTGTAACAAGACGTGAAAAGGAAGTATTGTTGTTGATTGCAGATGGCCTTACCAATGCAGAAATTGCTAAACAGCTTTTTTTAAGTACCACCACTGTTGATACCCATAGAAAAAATTTACTTGCAAAATTTGATGTAAAAAATACAGCCTCTTTAATTAAAAAAGCTGCACAATTGCAATTGCTTTAATCAACTAATTATTGTAACGTAATTTCATCTGGCTGTGTAATTACAATTTCAATTTTTCCTTTGTAGTCTTGCAAAGTACCGGTAACACAAATCTTTTTATTGTCGTAAAGCGAGGCCGGCGTTTCTTTAAAGTTAGGCAGATCTTTTGCAAATATTACAATTGTTAATGGAGAATTAGGATAAGAAGCACCCATGTTAAGGAATGTCATTTTTTCCAATGCCTTAACACCAAATACTTCTGAGCATACTACTGCTTTTTCACCGATATGACTACTAACAGAATCAACAGGTACTTTTGTTTGAGCAAATAAGATATTCGCGAAAGTGGTGAAGGCAATGAGGAGGATTGTTATACGCATTGCATAAAGTTAGGCAAATAGTTAATTATTATTTTGCCTTTTGAAACTACCAATAGTAATAATTTGAAATGCGCCCAATCAGCTCAATTGGCACCGATGGTTGTATAAAACGATTCAATTGCGGCAAGTAATAAATTAGCTGTAATTTTTTCTCTTTCTTTAACAGTGGCTTTAACCTGCTTTGCAATTAGTTGAATATTACCACGTGATAGTAGATACTTTTTTGCAACAAATAACAAATCAACATCATCAGCCAGGGTAACCGATTCAGTAAAGGCCTTTTGCCACAGCTTTAGTCTTTCAGCAGGTGTTGGAACAGGAAAATTAATTATAAAATTAAATCTTCTGATAAATGCTTCATCAATATTCCCTTTTACATTAGAGGCGAGTATTGCCAGCCCTGAATATTCTTCCATTCGTTGCAGCAGGTAATTAACTTCGGCATTGGCATATCGGTCATGTGCATCTTTAACATTTGATCGCTTACCAAATAAAGCGTCTGCTTCATCAAAAAATAATATCCAGTTTTTATCGTCAGCTTTGGCAAAAATTTGTTCAAGGTTCTTTTCTGTTTCACCAATGTATTTGGATACCACTTTTGAAAGATCAATTTTATAAACAGCTTTGCGAAACTGTTTTCCCAGTAATTCTGTAGTAAGTGTTTTACTTAAATTGGACTGGCCGGATAAAAATATGCGGCAGCCTGTTTTTGATGTTGTATTTACACCCTCATTCGCATTTTGTTTAAGCCAGTTTTTTATTGCTTCAATTTTTTTTAGTGCTGCTTTACCCAACACTAAATCAGCCCAGGAAAGATCAGTTGAGAGGAGTGATTGATTAGCAGTTGCCATGTGTAAATGTAATAATATTATTTGCCAAAAGAAAGTACATTAGGATAACTTTTTTGTTAACAGAGTACCTGTAAAGCTATGATTTGAGTATATATTTTTCTTTCTAAAAACCTGGATAAGCGTATTTTAAAAACAAAGAGTAGCCAATTAATTTTTAGATAACTTTTGCTCAGTTAACAAGCAAATATCCACTTGGCGAAATTAAAAATAAGGAGTACATGCAGGCTGTTATACTATTATGGCAGCACATCAATTAAAAAACATTTTCACACAGATCAATCATTTCTCTTCCTATCTCTGGTAAAAGAT
>JAYWAU010000060.1:0-2533 GCA_043782265.1 Ferruginibacter sp.
CCAAAAAATCTAAACTGCTACTCCTGCACTATATGCTTTTGCCAATGCATTCAAATCTTCTTCCATCACTTCTTTTTTACTGTCTGCCACCTGTAAAAATTCCTGGTATAAAACATCAATATCATTTCTTGTAAACTGGTAGCCTAATTTCTGAAAACGGTGTGCCAGGGCGCTACGGCCACTCCTTGCCGTTAGTACAATCTTTGACTCCTCTGCTCCTACTTCTACCGGATTAATTATTTCGTACGTTAACGCATCTTTCAAAAATCCGTCCTGGTGAATCCCGGAACTATGGGAAAAAGCGTTACTGCCTACGATAGCTTTATTGCATTGCACAGGCATGCGCATGGTTTCTGCTACCTGCTGGCTCAACGGATATAATTGTTTGGCATTTATATTGGTGTAAAATCCCATGTCTTTGTGCTGTTTGATGATCATTACTACTTCTTCAAGTGAAGTATTACCCGCTCTTTCACCCAACCCGTTAATGGTACATTCTATTTGTCTTGCACCATTGATGATTCCTGCAATGGAATTGGCTGTTGCCAACCCAAGGTCATTGTGGCAATGACAGGAAATAACTGCTTTATCAATATTGGGCACATTGTTTACGAGGTAGGCAATCTTTTCTCCGTACTGGTGTGGCAGGCAGTAGCCTGTGGTGTCTGGGATGTTTACCACCGTAGCTCCAGCCTTTATCACTGCTTCAACTACCCTGGCGAGGTATTCATTGCTGGTACGGCCTGCATCTTCTGCATAAAATTCTACATCATCCACATAATTTTTTGCCCATTGTACACATTGAATCGCTCTTTGTAAAATCTCTTCCTGAGTTGAGTTAAACTTCGATTTAATGTGCAGATCAGAAGTGCCAATACCTGTATGAATTCTTGGGCGAACTGCATATTTTAAAGCTTCTGCAGCTACCTCTATATCTTTTTGAACAGCCCTTGTCAACCCGCAAACCGATACATTTTTAATTATTTTAGAAATTTCGTTGACCGAATTAAAATCACCTGGCGAAGAAATAGGAAAACCTGCTTCAATAATATCAACACCCAGTTCTTCCAGCTTCAGGGCGAGCTCTATTTTTTCCTTAGTATTTAGTTTGCAACCAGGGACTTGCTCGCCATCCCGGAGAGTAGTGTCAAAAATATTTATCTTATTGTCAGACATAAAAATCGCTTGTTTTAATACGGGGAGGTTTAATTATTTTTGTTACCAGTGCAATGCCGTTAAATAATTTTACGCTTACTTTACGAATATAGCTTTATAATACGGGGGTATTTTATTAAAATTTAACCGCTTTTACGCTTCATAAACAAATCATTTTTGAATAAAACACATAACCAGTAAGGGTTTCAAAGAAAGTAAATTACGATGCCCAACCGAAGTACAGATACCTTGTTTCAGCTAATTAAATCACTTGAGAAGAGTGAAAAACGCAATTTTAAGCTGTATGCCAACCGCAATGCATCGGGTGAAGAATTAAAGAGCGTACAATTATTTGATGCGCTTGACAGGATGGACTACTATGATGAAGCTTTTTTACTGAAGAAAAATGAGACGATAAAAAAACAGCAGCTTAGCAATTTAAAGGCACATTTGTACAAACAAATACTCAGCAGCCTTCGGCTGATCAATGATGAAGCGAATATAGACATCCAGTTGAACGAGCAGATGGACCATGCCCGTATTTTATACAACAAAGGACTTTACCTGCAAAGTCTGAAAGTGTTAGACCGCATGAAGGATATTGCTAAAGCAAACAACCAGTTCACTTATTTTCAGCAGGCACTGTTTTTTGAGAAAAGTATTGAATCGTTGTATATCACAAGAAGTATTCAAAACCGGGCTGAACAATTAAGTAAAGAAACAACCGAAGTAAGTCACAGTTTAACACTCACATCTGAACTATCCAATCTTTCGCTTCAGTTGTATAGCTGGTACATCCAGAACGGGCATAGCCGCAATGAAAAAGAAGATGCAGAAGTGCAGCATTTTTTTATTGAAAACCTGGGTGATAAAACCAATCAGTGTAAACACTTTTACGAAAAACTATACCTCTACCAAAGCTATTGCTGGAATGCCTTTATCCGGCAGGATTTTTTGCAATACTACAGGTACACACAAAAATGGGTGAATCTTTTTGAGCGGGAACCCTTTATGATCAACATTGAAACAGGGCATTATATAAAAGGTATGCACAACCTGATGGGCTCTCATTTTGATCTTGGCAACCATCAGAAATTAAAAGAAACTCTAGAAGTATTTGAAAAATTTTCTAACAGTGATGTTGTGTTGAATAATGTAAATAATCGTATTCAGTGCTTTGTGTACCGCACCATCTCTATTTTTAACAAGCATTTTTTAGAAGGTAGTTTTACAGAAGGGCTGCAATTGATTCCTGGAATTGAGAATAAAATAAAGGAGTACGAGATTTATATGGACCGGCACAGAATACTGGTTTTTGATTATAAAATTGCCTGCCTGTATTTTGGAAGCGGCGACTATGAACGGGCAATCGACTACC
>JAYWAU010000061.1:0-2533 GCA_043782265.1 Ferruginibacter sp.
AAGAGGTTTCAGGTTTGAATCCTGACAGGGTCACAAGCTGAAAGAGATTATCCAATAGATAATCTCTTTTCACGTTTAGTGGTTTATGTGGTGCAGTATGTTAATCTTCTTCATAAAAAGCGATGTTTTTTTCAGCTAAAAACTGTTTTATAATAGCTGCATGCACACACTGTCCTAAATGTATAAAAGAATAGTCGGATATCTTTTTTACTGTATTATCTATCAAAATTTCTTTATCAACCAAATCAAATCCAAGATGAAGATGTTTGGTAGAGAATTGCATACCATAAACAATTCCTTTTTCATTAAATAACGGTCCGCCACTTTGCCCTTTTAATCCAGGCGTACTCAATTCAATTCCATATAATTGGTTTTCTTCGACTAAAAAACGGGTAACCATACCTTCTATTGGAAACCTTGGCGAACTTTGATTTCCTTCAGTTGTCCATTCAATATCGTCTGTAATTTCGTTGTACCTAAAATTTGTAAACTCTGGAAAGGGGAAACCCAGCCGACATAAAAACTTGCCTTGTTTTATGTTGGATGTGTCTTTTAAAAATGTGGCATACCCTTTATAGTGAAGTGTTTTATAATCATTAAATTTTAAGATGGCTAAATCGTATTTTGGATGTACATGCCAGGTAAATCCGGACATTGCATCAACACAATCAACAAAAGTATTTTTTATTTGCACTATCGTGTCAGCACTATATTTATATTTCATCTCAAGCCCTTTCAAATTCATTTTAAATTTTCCATCTTTAGCGATACCATCTCTCTCTTTTTTAAACTCAGCATAAGTTTGATTAATTTTTTCGGATGAGGCAAGCAGGTCAATTACATGTTTACAGGTAACAGCATAGCCCTCGTTATTTACAAAAAAAAGAGTGGAAGAACCGGGTATTATTTTTTTGCCTGAATAAGTCCGTAAAATGGTATTCACCGGTCTGGTAAAAGTACCAACTGTTTCTATTGAATTTTCAAACATAGTTAGGGTTGTTTAATAAGATTTACAACCAAGATACTTATAGTAGTTTGAGAATTATATTTTTTTATCTGTACGTCTTGATTATTTAAGAAACGAAGCCTTAATAACTAATTTACTATTCCTTTATAAACCATTTTGTTTCAGTCTTGTTATTTGTATATAGTTGCAAATTGTATATGCCTTTTGGCAATGAATTAATGTCTATTGAAAAGGATGTACTATTTGTTAAAGAAATGATTCCCTCAATTAATTTTCTTCCACCTGCATCAGTAATTTGAAATATGCTCTTTCCACTTTCTCCGTTAACGAGCACAAACAAAATATTTTTTGCAGGATTTGGTGAAATCTTTAAGGTAAACATGCCAGCATCTATTTTACAGATACAATTTTACTGTAAGTAAATTGTCCATCTGCATCAAGCATTTTTTATCTTTAATGGTTAACTCCGTGTATCGGCTGCCAATCAATAGAAGAATAACTTAATTCGGTGTTACTATTTCCCTTGGCAACAACATATCCAATAGCAGAGAAATTAGTGGCATCAACACTACGTTGTATTGTAAACCCCGCTAAATTTTCTTCACTGGAAGTTTGCCATTTAAGAAGTACTGATTTGTTTTGGAGTGAGGCGGTAAAATCATTTAGCTTAATAGGTGGTGGCGCTCCTTCAGTGAGTAAAAACCTTGCCACTACACCAAAATTTCCTGGAAATTGTCCATAGCCAACTGCATACAATCCGTTAAATCCTAAAGCAATGCTTGCAATTCTATCCTGCGACCCGCTAACCATTAATGTTTGTATACCATCTATGCCGAAAGTGTTGTCAAAACTGCCATTTACATTATACCTGGCGATGGTAAAATCATCACTGCTACCGTTATAAGAATACCCTCCTACAATGATCTTATTATCAGGTTGAATAAGTACTGATGTACCCCAACTAATTACATTAACCCCAGAATTTACAGCGTTGCCACCATTAAAAGTATCGTCGTTAGTTCCATCACTGTTTAATCGAATTACTGCAAATGGATCGTGTTGGCCTCTATAATCATAACCATAAGTTCCTCCTATTACAATTTTATCATTATTTTGAATGGCTAACGCGGAAATGTTATAATAAGCACCTGTTTTTTGTACCCCATCATCACTAAACGTGTTGTCAAGACTACCATCTATATTGCATCTAACAATCACGCCAACATTCGAACCTCCTCCGGTTACAAACTGATTACCAGCCACAATTATTTTCCCGTCATTTTGAAGTGCTATTGTATAGCGACCCTCAAAATCTCCCAAATCCGTTACTTGTATACCGTTTTTACCAAAGTTATTATCCAGACTTCCATCTACATTAAATCGGGCAAGTGCAATATCACTGCCGCCAGTATAAGTATCCGTATTCAGGCAATTACCAACAATAACGATTTTTCCATCCGTTTGAATAAGTGGAAAACCCACTCAAATTGACCCCCTCCCGCCAAATGAAACTGACCCCCTTCGGCCATTTCAAACTGACCCCCTGATACCGGCTGAAACTGACCC
>JAYWAU010000062.1:0-2531 GCA_043782265.1 Ferruginibacter sp.
ATAGTAAATACCACGCTGAATATCATGGGTGATATAAATGGAAACATAAGGTTAGCAACAGCTCCCATACCAGCTGTGTCTGCCCCTATATTTAGTATAATGGCTGGCACACTAAAAAACAACATCAGGTATAACAAGCCTTTTGAATAATGATTTTTTAAAGTAGTGGTAAGCCCTACCGATGTCATGATACCAATTCTTGCACACATTTCCTGAATAGCTGCCATCAGTGGGAAAGTAATTAAGGCTGTCCATAAAGTAGCTAACCCAAACTTTGCCCCTGCCTGCGAATAGGTTGCAATACCGGAAGGGTCATCGTCGCTTGCACCAGTGATAAGCCCTGGCCCCAAAGCCTTAAAAAACTTTTTAATTTTTGCTGAAGAACTTTTGATATTGCTCATAAACTTTCTTTTTTAATTTCTTTCTGTGCTTGATAATAAGTAATAAATAAATAAGAACAGCCACGGGTGTTACCATGTTTACAATTATAGAAAATGGCGACCTGAAAAAAATGACCTGTGAAAATATGAGCATGCGTTTGTAAGCATACATAATATAAGCAAGGCTTGTAAACAGTAAAAATATTTCTTTCGCATTTTCATTTTTTATAAATAAGTATGCACCCTTTTTAAAGAAGTACATACTTATAAATGCTTTTACTCTAAATAAACTTATTGTTTGAGATATGTATAGGTTTAAATATTTTGCCCCGTGAAGGACTGAATAGATTTGTCATTTAAGGGAGATTTTACAGGTATTATATTTTAAATAAATTATTGCCCTTTCCATTTATTGATAGCCCATCGCCTGAAGATTAAACAGCTCTGAATACCGCCCGTTCTTCTTCAGCAATTCTTCATGGCTGCCCTCTTCTAATAGTTCACCCTTTTCCAATACCAATATTCTATCAGCCATACGCACGGTAGAAAAACGGTGGGAAATAAGTACGGCTGTTTTGCCTTTGGTAAGTTCAGAGAATCGTTGAAACACTTCGTATTCTGCTCTTGCATCCAATGCCGAAGTAGGTTCATCCAGTATTAAAAGTTGTGCATCTTTCATGTACGCTCTTGCCAAAGCAATCTTTTGCCATTCACCGCCTGAGAGTTCAACCCCTTGGTTAAAACGCTTACCGAGTGCCTGGTCATATTTGCCAGGTAGCTTTTCTACTAAGAGATCGGCAAGGCTTTGCCTTGCAGCATGTACAATCAGTTCCCTGTTTTCTTTTTTATCAATATTTCCTATGGCAATGTTTTGCAAAACGGTCATCTGGTAACAGATATAATCCTGAAAAATAACGCCTACCTGTTTACGGAGATCTGCTAAATCATATTCACGCAGATCATGCCCATCTAAAAAAATGGTTCCTTCTGTAGGATCATAAAGCCGGGCCAATAACTTTACCAGCGTAGTTTTTCCGGCGCCGTTTTCTCCAACCAGAGCCAGCTTTTCTCCTGCCTGCAGGGTGAAGTTTAAGTGCCGGTTTGCCCAACGTTCTGAATTAATATAACGGAACCCGACATCCTTAAATGTAAAGCCTTGCATAATAGGATTGGGAAATGGCAATCCATTGATTGATAATTTTATTTTTGGTTGAATATTAAAAAAGTCGAAGAAGTCTTTTAAATAAATAGCGCCCTGGGATACAGCCGTAAAGCGTGAAAGTATACCTTCCAGCAAGCTTCTCAACTGCCTGAACGAACCGGCCAGGAAAGTTAAACTGCCGATTGAAAGATTTCCTGAAATGGTTTTTGTAATGATAAATATGTATGCCCCGTAATACCCTAAACTGCCGAGTATTGCAAACACTGTACCCCACAATGAACGTTTGATGATAAGTGGTTTATTGGCATTAAAAAATTTATTGGAAAGATGCCGGAAACGTTCAATTAAAAAATCAGACAGGTTGAAAATCTTTACTTCCTTGGCTGTCTCATCACTTGCCCCGATAAAGCGAATGTAATCCAGTTCTCTTCGCTCTGGAGTTTGGCTGCGGGATAGTGTATAATCTTTATCATTAAAATAAGATTCTGCTATGAAGGGGGGAATAACAGCTATTAGAAGAAGCAGCAACAGCCAGGGATTAAAAACAATAAGTCCTGCTGCTAAAAACCCCATGGTAATTAAATCCTGCACCTGGCTCAGCACCTGCGAAAGCAACACAGTGCGGCCTACAGTTTGCTGGCGGGCCCTTTCCAGCTTATCATAAAATTCAGAATCTTCAAACTGATCAAGATCTAATATGGCGGCATGTTGCATGATCTTTACAGAAGTGTAATTAGAAAACAGATCACTTAGTAAACTATCTACCAGTAGTGTTAAACGGCTTAAGCCATCTGAAAGAATGGCAAGGCCAAATTCGACAAAGATTAACTTCCACAAATATGTATGTGAAACATTTGCTGACCCTTGGCTTAAGTGTACCACCTGGTCAATAATTAATTTACCTATAAATAAAATACCTAATGGTATTGCTGAGCGAATAAGGCGCAATAATGCTGATATAATTGTAAGCCGGGGACTTGTTTGCCATA
>JAYWAU010000063.1:0-2530 GCA_043782265.1 Ferruginibacter sp.
AGGTAAAAATCACACAACTCAGGTTTGTCTGCAGCATTTACCAGTATGCCTTTGCTTTTTGCATCTATTGCAACTTCCCGGCTTACTATTGGATCATTAATGGCAGCGATAGCTAAATCTTTATTATCAAGATCACTTATGTGATATGGCTTTTCAACAAGGGTGATATTAGAATATTGTTTTGCTAATTCCTTTATTTCATCACTTATTTGGGAAGCCACCAGTGTAATAACCGCTGACGGGGAATTGGATACAACAGCCTGCAGTTTTTCCATACCCACATATCCACCACCTACTACTAGTAATCGTAGTTGCTTAAGTTTTAAAAAAATCGGGAAAAGTTCATTCCGTTCCGGTAAGGTAGTATTAGCCATCGGAGGCAAATATATACAAATCTCTACTAATTTAGTGGACTATAATAAATATTTTAAAAATTTATTTTGTTTCCGCGAAATTTTGACAAAGTAATCCGGGAGCTATATTTATTTAGCAGATTTTAGGAGATGGCTGCTTCAGTAAATATATCATGTGGTTTAGCCTCAATTATTGCAATAACATTGCCCACCTTTAGCTGGCCGGTTTGCTTATACAGGATATTTTGCCCAAAATATATTTTATTATTTCTCATCCGGCAACCCACCAAAGTCTTCAACGGTTCTTTAGCTTTTTCTGCTGTTGATTGGTTGATAGTGGTCATGATACAGCGGGCACATAATTTTACCCCACACATATCAATGCCATTAACCTTTACATGGTCCATTGTATCTTCATCGTAAGGAGCACCTCCAACAAAAACGATATTCGGCCTAAACCGATCCATGGGCAAAGGTTCCACCAAGCGGCTATTCAAATCATCCAGCGATGCCTGCCCGATGATAAGCAACGGGTAACCATCAGAAAAGCTGGTGATCTCTTTATTCTTAGCATACTGTTCATCCACCAACCGCTTTTCGGCATCCGGCATGTACACCAGCCGGCAGGGCATAGATAATTGTTTAGTCAGCCATTCATCTGCCCCATCATTTACGTATTGCGCTGTACATTCATCATCCCACACTTTTACTTTAGTTGTTGCGCCTGGGGCTGGCTGCAATGGCACACTAATTTTATCGGCGATATTATTTTTATGAAATATTACCAGCTCATTGCCTTCAATGGCAGTTTGTAATAAACTCATTACCGGATGCTCCCGCTGGGTAAGAAAATTATTGCCGCTGTCTACCAGCATAAATCTTCTGTCGAATTGGAGTCCCCTGTCGGTTAGTTGTGCGGAAGTAACTTCAAAGCCGCCCAGTGATTTTATGGGATAGATAAATAATTGGCTGATGGTATACATATTTCAAAGGTGGTGATTTTATTTATTATAAATGACTGGTTATATAAAATTGTTGCGAGAGCACACTTAATTTATTTGCGATAAAATAACTGTACCAATTTAAAATAATCTTCAACCAGGAAGCTGAAGATGCACAACGAAATAATGTTGAACGGTGCGACGCCAATGAAGTCAAATCAGGGTTATTGGCTGGTTACAAAAATTGTATTATTCATTGTACATTTACTTATACAACCAACTTAAAATGAAACCAACCATCACCATAGAATATTGTCCCAAATGCCACTGGCTGCTGAGAGCCGCTTACATGGCGCAGGAATTACTAACCACTTTTGAAGGCGATCTGCAATCGGTAACACTGCAACCCAGCGAAGTGGGCGGCCAATACATTATTTACATCAACGGCAAAGTATTTTTCGACCGCAAAGCATTTGGCAGATTTCCTGAAATTAAAGAGTTGAAACAACTTGTAAGAGATGTTGTAAACCCCGAAAAAAGTTTAGGCCATTCTGATAAACACTAAAATTTATTTTGTATGATTGGCATAGTATTATGTGGCGGCCAAAGTTCCCGGATGGGCAGCGACAAAGGTTTGCTGCCTGCAGATGATTCAACCTGGGCGCAAGCGGCGGTCAATAAATTGGCCGCGTTGGAAATCCCTGTATCACTATCCGTAAATGAGCTGCAATACAACAACTATGCAACAGCTTTTCCCGAAACTGAAATCATAACCGACGACGATTCGTTGGTATTGCATGGCCCGTTACTTGGAGTGCTGAGCGCTCATTTACAACACCCTTTGCAAAACCTTTTTATACTGGCCTGTGATATGCCATTGATGGAAACAAGCGTGCTGATTGACTTGTACAACCATTACCTGCAAACGGATGCTTATGATGCTTTTGTTTTTACGAACGATGAAGAGCCGGAGCCTTTGTGTGGTATTTATTGCGCCAAAGGATTAGCAGCTATTTTAGACATGTACAAAACACATGCGCTAACCAAGCACAGCATGAAGTTTATGCTGGAACATTTAAACACCCGCTACATTGCCATTTCGGAGGAACAGAAAAAGTATTTTAAAAACGTTAACGCCCATGCTGATTTAAACGGGGAGTAATATTTAGGCTTCCACATATTGTAACGACAACTTATTAATTTGCTTGAAATCTTTCTTAGGTACTTCACATAAAG
>JAYWAU010000064.1:0-18877 GCA_043782265.1 Ferruginibacter sp.
AGAAGATGGAAATGCAGCAGAAGAAATATGAGAAACTATACGATTCTCTTCACCAGGTTTATATCAGTGCTGAAAAAAAAGTAAAGCAGTTTCAGCAACTGATAAATGGCAACCTTAATAATCCTGATAATATTCATGCACTGGAAGATATGGTCAAAATCTATGGATTGAAAGATAAGCGGTTTAAAAGGTTGAGTGCTGCTATAACATCTGTCAGGACTTTGGCTGTTGGAAAAACAATGCCCAATTTCAGCAACTTGACATTGAAAAATACGAATGTAAAGGGATTAAATTTTGAGTTCAACCGAAATAATCTTTACCTGGCATTAGCAGCAGGCAGCGTTGATTTTCGGGTGAGAGATTTTGTTTATAATGGACAGAGAAGGGTTCCGCAATTTGTGTATGCAGCACGGATTGGTTATGGTGTAAAAGAAGGGAACAATCTTATATTAACCTACTTTGAAGGAAAAAAACAGCTATACTCAGGTGTTAGTAGTGGTAAATCGCAAAATATTAAAGGCATTAGTATCGCCACTCAATTGATGCTGACAAAAAATCACAGGATAAATGCCGAGTTTGCTCAATCAGCGTCTCCGGCTTTATTTAATACAAATGGTAATAGTGAAAAGCCTTCTTTGAATTTCAGTGATAAAAATAATCAAGCCTGGGCTTTGCAAATCAAATCATATATACCATTTACAAAGACAAGGTTTGAAGGCCAGTATCAGCATAGCGGGGTTAATTTTCAAAATTTTTCGAACTACAGGGTAAATGCTTCAGCTAATAGCTGGTATTTGAAGGGGGAACAATACTTATGGAAAAGAAAGTTGCAAATAGTTGCCGCTCTGAGAAAAAATGATTTTTCAAATCCGTTGATATTACAGCGGTATAACGCCAATACAGTGTTCAAGAATCTTACCACAACCTTTAGAAAGCGAAACTGGCCTGTTATTTCGGTGGGTTATATGCCTTCCTCGCAATATACGGTTATCGATAGTACCATCTATGAAAACCACTATCAGATATTAAACGCATCGGTGAACCACCAATATAAAATAGGTACAGCATCCGCTTCATCAGCATTTATGTATAACCGTTTTTATAATCATGTTCAGGATACGGGTTTTGTTTACTATAACGCCAATAATTTCTTTTTTAATCAGACCATACAGTTTTCATTATATACTGAAAACCTTAGTATATCACATACAGAAAATGGTGTTTATATTTCAGATGTATGGGATGCCGGTTTTGTTTTTAAGGTTTTGAAACGGCAATCATTTGGCTTCGGGGTAAAAATCAATCACATGAATACTGACACAACCTCAAAGGTTGGGCTCTATGGTAATGGAAGGTTGGCAATACCAAAAGTTGGGGAATTAAATGTCTGGTTAGAAAGGAATTATCTGCCGGATCAACACCATCAACTAATAAGAAATGATTTTTTTAATATCGGCTTTACCCGGTATTTCAATTAGAAAATATAAATAAAAATTGAATGAAAAAAATACTGGTTTTGTCAATGATGATTGCAGTGTTGCAGGCTAAGTCGCAACTATTGGTTAACCTTCAATTACCTCCTAATGGAGTAATGCAGAAAAGCCAGTTGTGGAATATGGTGATAACTAATACCGGTTCCACTGCACTTACTGTACATATAGAGTTGATTTTTACCGATGTAGTAAACTCTATGCAGGTAATGAGTGCGGCTACACAGGTGATTAACATTGCTCCGGGAACTACACAATTGAACAATTCATTGTTACAGCCAATACAATACAATATAATAAGCCCGGCGTATGTTATTGATGCAAGCCCTAACGGATTGTTGCCAGTGGGTGATTTTGAGGTTTGTTATAGTTTCATGTCTCATCCTTCAGATGCAGTTGTAAAAATTGCGGAAGAATGCCAGGAACTGCTTATTGAGCCACTGAGTCCACCACAATTGGTTTACCCTTATGACCAGTCAGTTATTGAAACAAAAAACCCTTTGCTTACATGGTTGCCTCCGTTGCCGGTAAGTTTATTTACGAACCTGAAATATGATCTTGATTTGGTTGAAGTATTCCCCAATCAATCTCCGGCGGATGCGATGCAACAAAACCTACCTATTTTTCATCAACAAGGAATTGCAGTAACTACTTTACTATATCCAGTTAGCGCTTCAATGCTGGAATTAAATAAACAGTATGCTTGGCGGATAATTGCAAAAAGTAGTGAAGTGCAAGTGGGGCAAAGCGAAACATGGATGTTTTCAATAAAAGAGTTTAACAGAGTTGATAGTGTTCATTCAAGTGAATTGCCTTTTGCAAAACTTAAAAAAGGGGGAGAAAGTGGTTACGCCATTTTTGTAAAAGAGTTAAAATTTGATTACCTGAATGAGAATGCTGATTCAATATGGAACCTTGCTGTATATGATCTTTCAACAGTTGAACGAAAGCAAGCAGGCTTAGTAATGGATAGTATTATACTTAAACCTGGGCAAAATCTTATAAAATATGATGTTAGTAATAGTACTGATTTTATTGACAAACACCTTTACCTGTTGGAAATAATTAATTCTCGGAAAGAATCCTGGAGGTTAAGGTTTGAATATAGAAAACCACAGGATTAATATATAATCAAACATAAAATCAGCATCGGATTAATATAAAAAAAGCAAAAGTATGATACTGTCGTTAGCAGGAAAATATCGTAAAGTAATAGCAGGGTTTATGGCGGGTATTTTTTACCTGCAATTGGCATTGCCATTAGCCGCAAGGGCAGAGACACCGGTTTATTTTAACCACGGTGCTTCATATAGTAATAGAAATCAATTTAGGGTTCCGAATATTGCTTCAATACCTTATAAGTACATGTCTTTTCCTTTTACGAAAGAACTCCGGCCCTCTAATTCATTGACAAAGGAATCTGTTCAATATAATACAAATAATAGAAAGCAATTGACAGAAAAATTGGAAAAATTTGATATTGGTGGACCAGGTCAGCCAGAGATGTCCAGCTTCCAGAGTGTTAACGGCAATAATATGGTTGATTTATTTACTGGTGACTTTTCTTACAATATTCCGTTAATGGATGTGGGGGGCTATCCAGTTAATATTCACTATACCAGCGGAATAACGATGGATCAGGAAGCAAGCTGGGTAGGGCTTGGGTTTAATATTAACCCTGGCACCATCAACCGTAATATGCGTGGATTACCTGATGATTTTAACGGTACCGATTCCATTACAAAAACACAGAACATTAAAAAGAATAAGACTACGGGTGTAAAATTAGGTGTGCAGCCAGAGATGGTAGGGGCTCCGCTAACAATAGGTGCAGGAATTGGCGTATTTCATAATAACTATAATGGATGGGGGATTGAACAAAGTTTAAATGCTGCGGTATCATTAGGCAAAAAATCGAAAGGAGAATTAAATAGTGGCGACTCTGTCAGCCTTGGTATCGGTTTAAATAATAATTCTCAAACCGGGCTTTCCATCAGCGCATCGCTTAATGTGGCTTTAAAAAAATATGATAATGGACAAAATGTTAGTGAAACGAATTTTGGTATCAGTACCAATTATAGTAGCCGTGGAGGCTTATCTTCTCTAACTATTAATGCAACAAAACAAAAGTATAATCACTGGGGAGCTAGGGATGTAAATATATCATTTGCACAGCCGTCAATAACACCAACTATTTCCATGCCTACTAGCAGCCAGAATTTTGTTTTTCACGCAAAAGTAGGTGGTGAAGCATTTGGTTTTCATGGAAACGTTTTTGTGGAAGGATATGTAAATAATCAGGAGATAAAAAAAGAAGATCAGGTTCAGAAACTTCCTGCTTACGGATACCTGTATTATACTGATGCAAATAACAATCAAAAGGCATTGCTTGATTTTAACCGGGAAAAAGAATTGCAGTTTAATTATAAATCAACGCCCAATATTGCGATACCGCAATACACTTACGATATATATTCTATCAGTGGCGAAGGTACGGGTGGAACAATAAGACCATACCGTGGAGATGTTGGATATGTAAGGGATCATTATATGCGCACAAAAAGCAATAACGATCAGTTCTCCGGTGAAATTGGTCTGGGTAATGTTCTGCATGGGGGTTTCTCTTATGATTTTGTGAGGTCATATACTGAAAATAATTCCTGGAACAGACAAAACGATATGAGAGGAAATTTAAGTTTTCGGAAAAGTGATAGCCTTTATCAGTCAGTTTATTTCAGAAACCCTGCTGAAAAAACCTCCAATTCGGCTGCATATTACCAGCAAATTGGTGATGATGCATTAATGCGGGTGAAGCTTAACCGGACTTCTCTCGCTAATGTTTCAGCCATGAACAAATTTGTAAAATATAAGGATGGTAATACTACAGGAGAGGTGTCTGTTAATAATATTATAACAAAGAAAGAGAGGGATAAAAGAAGCCAGGTGGTAACCTATATGAACGCTCAGGAAGCGGCTGCTTATGGGTTGGATAAGAATATTTACTCCTATAAAGAAAATACCATTCCTGTGGGAGTATGTCAGGATACGCTGGAAACAATACAACGAATAGATAACAACATTCATAAAAAAAACCATTTATCTGAAATAGATGTATTGAATGGAGATGGGAGACGATATGTTTATGGCATTCCTGCGTATAATATCGAACAGAAGGATGTAACCTTTTCGGTGGACAAAGAAAATAGTACAACAAATATTGATAGCGGATTGGTGGTTTACTCAGAAGGGATAGACAATTCGGTTAATAACAGTAAAGGGAAAGAAAATTATTTTAATCAGGAAACAATGCCGGCATATGCTCATTCATTTTTACTTACCGGCATACTTTCTCCGGATTATGTGGATGTAAAAGAAGATGGCATAACAGATGACGATTTGGGTGATGCTGTCAGATTTAACTATACCAGAGTATACGGCCCACAGCAAGGGTATTTTGAATGGCGTACCCCTGGTACTAAAGGTAAAGCCAGTTACAACGAAGGGTTTAAAACTTATAGCCGTGACGATAAGGGTACATATCTCTTTGGTAAAAAAGAAGTTTGGTACACCCATTCCATTGAATCCAAAACAATGATTGCGCTATTTAAACTAAATGGGGAAAGAAAGGATGCTTTTGCGGCGGCAGATGAAAACGGTGGCATCAATAAAAATAAAATGCTTAGGAAGCTAGACCGCATTGAGCTTTATGCAAAAGCAGACCTGATTAAAAATGGAACTAACGCAAAGCCGCTTAAAACCGTACATTTTGAATATAGCTATGATTTATGCAAAGGATATAACGGAAATGCAAATGAAGGTAAGTTAACCCTCAAAAAAATATGGTTCTCCTATAATGGAAATGAAAAAGGAAAGCAAAACCCTTACACGTTTAATTACAATTCATTTAACCCTGATTACCATATCAAGAAATATGATCGCTGGGGTAACTATAAAGATAAATCGTCTAATCCTGGGGGGCTTAACAATGCAGACTTCCCCTATGCAGTTCAGGATAGCGCAAAAGCCGCACAAAATGCGGGAGCATGGCACTTGACGGATATTAAACTTCCTTCTGGAGGGCGCATGAAAATTACTTATGAATCTGACGACTACGGCTATGTACAAAATAAAAGGGCTACACAAATGTTTACTATCGCTGGTTTTGGTAAAACCCCCTCGGATAATCCTTCCAGTAATTTATATGGTGGCGGGGAGTATGAGTATGTATTTGTAAACAGTGCTATTCCGGTTGCAGATGCCAACGATGTGTTTAAAAAATATCTTGAAGGGAACGAATGGATATATATGAAGATGGCTGTCAATATGCCCACAGACAGATGGGGAAGCGGATATGAATTTGTTCCTGTATACGGGAAAATTTCAGAGTACGGAAAGGTCAATGGTGTAAATAGGTTCTGGATAAAATTTGAAAAGGTGCAGGGAGTAACACCAATGTTGAGGGCTGCTTTACAATTCTTAAAAAACAATCTTACCTCAAAAGCTTACCCAACATCTGAATTGGGAGACAATGTTGATCTTGGAGATGCTGTAAAAATGTTATTGTCTTCCATTGGTGAAATCAAGAACATCATTTCAGGTTTTGAAAGGGCAAGTATGACTAAGGGCTGGTGTAAAACGATGGATATATCAAAATCATTCATCAGGCTCAATTCACCTGGGTATAATAAATTGGGTGGGGGCCTGCGTGTAAAACGGGTAGAGATTTTTGATAACTGGAACTCCATGACCAATCAACGGGAATCCGTTTATGGACAGGAATACAGCTACCGTAAATCTATAGATGTAAACGGACAAAAGCAAATTATCAGCAGTGGAGTGGCTACCTATGAACCAATGATTGGGAATGAAGAAAATCCTTTCCGCCAGCCAATTAACTATTCAGAAAAGATAGCTCCTTTAGCTCCGGTTTCATACCTGTACAGCGAAATGCCATTGGGAGAATCTTACTTTCCCGGAGCTTCTGTAGGATACAGTAAAGTAAGGGTAAGAACCATTAATGCAAAAGCAAAATCGGCAAACGGATGGGAAGAGACTGAGTTTTATACCAGTAAAGATTTTCCAACCATTGTTGAACATACTTTATTAGATCAGGATGCGAAAGCAAGATACAAACCAAAACTGTTGAACCTGCTTAAAGTGTATTCAACGGAAAGAACTACTGTAAGCCAGGGATTTAAAATAGAATTAAATGATATGAATGGTAAAGTGAAACGTAATGCAAGTTATGCGGAGAATGATTCTTTGAATCCTGTTTCATACAGCCTGAACTTTTATAAAGTAGATGATGACAGAGCCGTACAGAAAAAGCTCAATAATACTGTGTGGGTGGTTGATTCAATAAATGGTAAAATTAATAAAAATGGGATAATTGGAAAGGATATTGAAGTAATGACGGATTTCCGGCAGCAATATTCCAGTTCAATTTCAGGTGGTATTTCACCCAATCTTGATTATTTCCAGATTGGCATTTTCCCCGTACCACTTCCATCCTTTTTTAAATTCCCTCAGTTTGATGAAAGCCAGTTCCGTTCTGCCGCCACGGTTAAAATTGTACAGCGATATGCCATATTAGATAGTGTTGTTGCAATGGATAAAGGCAGTGTCGTGTCAACAAAAAATCTTTTGTATGATGGAGAAACCGGTGAAGTATTGTTGTCCAGGACAAATAATGAATATAATGACCCCCTTTATAATTTCAGTTACCCGGCACATTGGGCGTATAGTGGAATGGGCATGGCATATAAAAATGTAGGTGCTGTTTTTACTGGGTTGAAATTAGTTAATGGAAAACTGTATTATCCGGGAACGAATGTACCCTTCCCAACTGAAAAATATTTTGAAAGCGGCGATGAGCTTTGGCTATCAGGTAAAACCCAGAAACTATTGTCAGGCGAATCTTGTCTGGACTTTGATCAGACAGGTAATTTCCCATCGCAGCCTTATCAAAATAAGATGTGGATAATAGATGCTTCAAAAGGTGTTGATTTAACCAAACCAGGACGAAAAAGTAGTGGATTATATCTTATAGACAAAGATGGCATTTCATTTAGCGGATATATAGATACATTGAAAGTCCTTCGTTCCGGAAAAAGGAATATGCTCAATGCAGGAGCAGGAAGTATTGTGTCAATGGATAACCCTGTTAAGGAAATTAGTGCTGGCAATTGCAGGTTGGTGATTGATAGCACAATAAGAATAGTCAATGCTGCAGTTGCAACGTATAATGATTTATGGAAAGTAGAAAATACTTTATACCAAACGGATAGTTGTTATTCATTGTTTAAGACCGTGTATAATGCAATATTTTATCCTTCAGAACCAACAGCTATCTTCCGAATATTTAGAAAGAAAGTTAGAGGAAGTTATAATGCTCCTATTTACCAAGGAAATATATATGCTGATCATTATGTAGCCAGTTCTTTACAGCGTCATTGGCAAAATCATGGAAAGAAAAGCTACAATTACGATACAAAATCAGTAATCAAATTTGATTTGCGCTCAATTCAATCCGATGCCATTATCAACAATGCCGTATTAAACTTGCCTGGAAATGCACCGGTAAATGCCTGGAACGATTTTTCAGACCCCAGAAATGAAGTTGTTAATACTTTTCATCAAAAAACAAAAGCACATTATTTATGGGGCGCTATAAATGGCACAACAAATGAAAGTGTTATTAAACAGGTCTCGGTTCCGGTAAATATTAATACAACCCTATTTTCAAGTTTATATACTACTGGATCAACGTCTGTTGTTTCTTCTGCGCCAAATGAGAGTTGTGATAACCGCAATCCAAATGTTACTTCTATCATTAGAAACCTGGTGAAGTTTCCCGCCAGAAACTATGGACTGGTTATAGAACTCAAAGACTTTAATACAGGTAATGAAAGCAATAGTTCGGAACGTACACTTGCTTTTTGCGGAGCCCCTTTGCCACAGACTTTTACAGGAACCTCTTTCAACCAGACAAGCAGTGCCGCCGTATCTGCTGCTATTCCCAGTTGTATTAACTGTAATAGCCCAGCCAACTTAACAATCAATTATTCCTACTATAAGGATACATGTGTTAAGGTTTGCCGAACCAATATTAATGATACGGCAATCAACCCATATCGTTGGGGAGTTCTGGGTAACTGGCGTGTGGACAGGGCATACACTTATTATCAAGATCGTAAGGAAGGTGATGCATCTAACCCTCAAACAGATATTCGGAAAGAAGGGATACTAAAGAATTTTACAACATACTGGAAATTTACTGATTCGGTCTTACTTGCAAACCCTGACACTACAAAATGGGTTTGGAACAGTGCCATGTCTGGGTATAACAGGAAAGGTTTTGAAACAGAGAACTATGATCCATTGGGGAGGTATAATTCTGGGCTCTATGGATATAATCAAACATTACCGGTTACAGTTGCACAGAATAGCAGGTACAGGGAAATGCTTTATGATGGATTTGAAGACTATGGATATAAAACAAAGAATTGCACTGTCTGTGAAAGTCCCCGTGAATTTGATTTTGCCAAAAACAATGGTGGTGTAAGTCTGAGTGAAGCAGAAAGCCATACAGGAAAATATAGCATCAAGGTAAATGCGGGAGCAGAATCAAAACTAACAGTACCAGTTATCAGTAACACTGCTGATAGTGTTACAACTTTATCCATCAAGGTTGATTCTACGCCAGTTTATATGATAAATGTTATAGGAAAAGGTAAAGGACTTACGGGATCGTACAACGGCAGACAAAATGCCGGGATAAATTGTTCGCGGAATTTGTCATTATTTGGAACAAGAGTGGATACCACAATAGATTTTAATTGGGGCAGTACCCCTCCTTTGCCTGGAATGTGTGTATCTTCTAATACCTTTTTCTTTAATCCTACCATTAATTACACTGTAACCTGGAATGGACGGATACAAGCCCGTTATACGGGCTATCATCGTTTTTATCTTGACTATGCAGGTATTGCCAGTGTTTCAGTAACAAGGGGTAATAAAACGGTTTCTCTAACGACTACTGGAACAAATGGCAAGTATCAAACTGATACAATTTATCTCAAGGCTGGAGAGTTATATAATATAGCTGTAGGCTATTCCAAACTGAGATTCATGGGTGCTAAAGTAAAATTGAGTTGGTCGGTAGAACAGAACCTGTCTGAACAGATAATTCAGAAAGATTTCTTGTATCCATCCTCTGTTACAACTTCGGATACAATTGGTTCCGTACAAAGAAATGTGAGATTTTATTGTATCAAACTGAATAATGCAAAACCACAGCAGGTAATACGTCCTGTATTCTCGCCTTACCAGGGAAGCAAAATGGTTGTTAGTGCCTGGGTGAAAATGGAAGGAGCGGATTGCAATACTGCTGCTGCATTGAATGATGTTGTTGTTGCAAGTTTTGATAAAGGAGGTAATAGCAGTACAGTGTCCCTGCAAAAAACAGGGGTACGGATTGAAGGATGGCAACGATATGAAAGTGTGGTATTCATCCCTAACAACGCCACGCAACTTTACCTGAGCCTGAAGGGAGCCCAGGGCAGAACCGTTTATGTGGATGATGTACGGATGCAACCCTTTAACAGTAATATGAAGAGCTATGTCTATGATCCTGTCAGCCTGCGGTTGATGGCAGAGCTGGATGAAAATAATTATGCTGCCTTTTATGAATATGATGACGATGGTACATTAATACGTGTGAAGAAGGAAACTGAGAAAGGCATTATGACGGTTAAAGAAACCCGAAGCGCATTAATTAAAGACAATGAGTAAAAATATTTTAAAAAAAATTATGAAATATTCAATTAAATATTGGTTGTTACTGGCATTGCTATTTTCCCTAAAAGGATTTTCTCAGGAAGTACCGAAAGGCTTTGAGTTGATGGAGATAGTGAAGATTTCCGAGACATACAGGTTAGCTTCGGATATCAGTTTTGATATGTCAATTACCTATGCTGACAGTACCCAGCCTAATACCATACTTGAACAACTACAGGGGCAAAACAAAATTCATAATGGGAAATATTGGGGAACACTGGATAGTATTGAATACCTGCAGGGAAGTATGTATAATCTGGCAGTCTATCGCTCCGATAGCATGATAACTGTTAGTAACCGGCAGGAATACAGCAAGGTACTGCAAATCCCACTGATGGATTCGCTCTTTCGTGATGCGAATATTGCAGATATTCAGGTAACAAGAGTGAACGATTCAACCCGTTCACTAAAGATCATATTTAATCCTGAATCCGTATATCACAGTTATGGAATACAATATGACTTAAATAGTTTTCTTATCCGTAACGTGAAATACTATTTAACAGGCGCAGACAGAAGTGGTGATGTTTCCAGTAGCAGTGGTGTGGATTGTGTCAACATCATTTTTTCTAACTATTCCGACGAGGTTGTGGACGAAGAGTATTTTAATGAAGGGAAATTTATTTATAATCAGGGAGGACAGCTATTGCCACAGTCTGCATTTGCAGGTTTCAAGGTAATGATTTCAGGAACTAACCAGAATCAGTAATTGGTTTAAATACAATAGCCAATTAGAATATCAGCCCAGTTTGGGTAAAATAATTATAAAAGGAATTATAATAAAACGGCTTATGAGACAATTGCAGAAAAAAATGTTTATCTACGGCACGATTTTGCTTGCAGGTGTTTTTTCGTTTCTTTCAGCTTCGGCGCAGAACGATCCTCCGTACACATCTCTGTTGCAGGGAGATTCAATTAAAGCAGGCAAAACAATTACCGTACAGGATACGGTTTTCTTTAATCCTGTATTGAAGCCAAATATTTTGCGTACTAATTCTGTGAGCAATGTTATAAGCCTGCGGATAAATGAGTATTCCAATCTTGCACTTCCTGATTCATTTAAGGTAGATGTAAAAATCAGGCTCCTCTATATCAATAAGGACAATCTTAGTGATTCAATTACGGAGAAAACACTTTCAATAGATTATAACAAATTCAAGCCGTATAAGAACAGGGATATTTATTACCTGACTAATGGATACCAAATGAAAGTAAAAGTATTGCAGGTTACAGTTAGCTATGCACCTGTCAATAAAGTTATACAGGCACTCGAATTGGAAAATAAGCTGCTGATTGACCGTGACTACGTGATGAATACGGTTAGCGGAAGCCAGATGAACTGTTCCGCTAATGCAATAATGCAGGTGAATAAAGATGTTTCCACAATTTCTGAATACGGTGAACTAAAAATATCCTGGCTACCCAATCCTACTGTTGAAAAATATAATGTTGAATGGACGTACATTGACAAATCAGCTTTGGACAATGGAAGATATAATGTCAATGGCCAATTAAGCCCTCAATTGATTTTTAAGAACAATGCCACAAGAATTACTACCACTGCAGATACCTGTATGATACCATTATTATATGACGGCGATGGTAGTTTGTTTTACAGGGTACGTGGTGTACAGGAAGATCCCAGCGGAGAATTAATCACCACTTTATGGAGTTCGGAATTTATAAGTAATGGAGGTTTGGGTAGACATGATTTTACAGGGCATGAACGTAAATTGAACTGGCAGGCCTCTACCAGTTTTGCTGAAGAAGCTAAGCGTAAATCCGTGGTTCAATATTTTGATGGCAGTCTCCGCAACCGGCAAACAGTAACCCGTGATAATACCACCCGGACAACTGTTGCAGCAGAAACATTTTATGACTACCAGGGCCGGCCTGTAATACAGGTGTTGCCTGCACCAACGCTCGCCAAGCTTATTGGTTATACTCCCAATTTTAATGTAGCTAATATAAATGGCCGTGAATATGATAAAGGTATTTACGATACATTAATGAATGCCTCTGACTATTGTGACAAGGGGGCAGATAGTATGAGTGTGGCAAGTGGAACTTCCAAGTACTATTCGCCCAATAATCCACAGAAAGATGAAAACTTTCATCAGTTTATACCAGATGCAAAAGGATATGCTTTTACTGAAACAAGATATTCCCAGGATAATACAGGCCGTATCAATAAACAAGGAGGAGTAGGTAAGGATTTTAAAATTGGCAGTGGTCATGAAACGAAATATTATTATGGAACACCTGAGCAAACTGATTTGGATGCTTTGTTTGGTACAGAAGTCGGAGATGCCAGCCATTACCAAAAAAATATGGTGAGGGATGCCAATGGTCAGTACAGTGTAAGCTATGTGGATATGCATGGCCGTACAATTGCTACGGCATTAGCCGGGGATAGTGTCAGGGGTATGCAGCGTTTAAACAGTTACCGGGATTCTATTCAGACAGAAAAATTGCTGAACCTTACTAATAATGTAATCAATGGAAATAGTATTCAATCTTCCAAGTCGCTGCTTGTTTCCAGGGCAGGCAATCATACGTTTACGTATAGCCTCGGTGCAGAAAGCCTCACGTTACAGGACTGTCAGCAAAGAGGGATATGTTATGATTGTCTTTACGATCTTACTATCACTATAACCGATGATTGTAATAATCAGCTTCTTGGTGGAAGCCCTGTAATTATTAAGAAGAGCAATTTTAAACTCTTTGAAATTGATACAAGCTGTAACCTTGCAAAACCTATTGATACCAGCTTTGTAAGGTGGTTAGAACCGGGTAGCTACAATATTACCAAAGAGCTTTCTATCAGTAAGGAAAGTATGCAGTATTACAGGGACAGTTTATACCTGCCGCATAATACCTGCAAAACCTATGATGATATTCTGAAAGAACAGAAAGTGATTGTACGCAATGATATAAGCTGTAACAGTACTCCTGAAACGCGGTATGAATACCAAAGCTACCGCAAAGATATGCTGACGGACTTATATCCATTGGTTGGACAGTATGCTGACACAGCCCAATCCGGTAAATGCTATTCCATTTTTAATATGATAGGTAATGGGGGCCCTTACCAGGTTAGTAATCTTGTTTATAGAGATGAAGACGGTAAGATGGATACCGTAATCAACAATCAGGGAATGCCTGTTTTACCTAATCAATTGACTAAAGAGGAATTCGTTCAGAATTTTAAAAATAGCTGGGCAGATGCATTGCTGCAATTGCACCCGGAATATCAGCTATTATTGAAATACGAAAACTTTTCCGACAGCCACCAGTGGGAAGAAGATTTTTTGAAAACTGAAACTTATGCTGAAGCTAAAATAAAAGGCTACCTGAACCCTGCTGCCAATACAACACAACAACCAGCATCCGGTTTCCCGGTTGTTACTCCCGACCCATTGTATTCCGCATATCCGGAAAGTAGCACTGCAAAACAAGCGATTGAAAATAATTTATTCAATTTTCAGAATATTGCTAATGTAAACGTATCTCTTTGGGGATTTGCAACAGCAATGAGTAAATGCCCTGATACGAAACCTATTGACCAGAATTGTGTACTTCAATGGAATCAAGCTGGCAACCCTTTTAACGAAGCAAGTCTTTGTGAGGGGGAACTGGATATGGCCTGGAAAATATTCCGCACCCAGTATCTTACTAAAAAACATGACTGGTTAATCAACTATATAAGGTCTGTAGCAGGAAACCCACAGATTGATACACCTTGTATTCGCAATTTTACCAACGCAAAAGAATTGTTAACGCAAGGAGGACTCAGTCAAACAGCACAGGACTCAGTAAAAATTAAGGAACAAGCTAACCAGTTTTATGCTGATAACTGTAAGGCTTATTCTACCCGTTGGTGGGAGCAGTTGAAGAATGGCTGTTACAGTTACACCCAACAGGATTCTTCTACCGTAATAGGTTACTTAATTGAAGTTTGCAAAGAGGGAGCAGATATAAACCATCCCTTTGGTTCAAGCACGGTAAAGCCAGGCAGTATGTACCGGTTTAAGAGCTTTGAAGAAGTTATTAAATTTTATAATGATTCCACAGGACGGATTACTGATATTAATTGCAATAGCTATTTAATAGATAAACCTCTTCCTTATGAACAAAGTGCGCCATTAGTACGTAAGCAACTATTTGGAAAACCTGATACCTGTGAGTGTGACAAGATAAATGAATATTATAATCAGTTTTCTGCAAAAGCCCTGCAATACGGTACTTTTAGCAGCTTCATGTTGCAGAAATATAATACCGGTATTTCGCAAGGGTCATTGGATTCACTGCGTAGCTTATGTAATAATACTATCAGCTGTAAATACATACCCAAACCTATTTCTCTGCCAACAATATTTCAATGTGTGGTGAATGAAGCTTGTGTGCCTTGCACCCTTGTAAAAAAATTATATGATAGTTTTCTGGTTAAATTCCCTGGCCAGGTGCCGGCGAAGCAAGAGCCTGATACTGTACAACAAAACATAAATCAGGTATTTACCAGTTACATGAACCAGCAATTGGGCTTTGGCAAAACTTGTATAGACTATTTGGAATTTATGGATACCTGTTATTTAAAGACCAATACAGATACAACAGAATGCGGAAGATTAAAACAATTATTATCAAATTACCTGCAAAATATTTATAACCAATCATTGCCAAAATATGACCTTGGCGGATGTGACACTTCTCATGTTAAAGTAAATATAACGGATAATATTTTTCATACACCTTCTATAAAACTTTCTGACTGGATTTATAATGGAATATTTCAAAACCCTGTTGGAGATAGCATTAATATACACCCCAACTTTATTTATACAGATTCTATTTGTCCCAATAATAAATTTACTTTCGAAACTTCCTTCCGCTGCCCTGTTACAGCTGCAAGCGAAGCCAATTATATTAATCGTGGTGGACCAGGTGGGGCAGTTTATTACGGTCTTGTACCAACACACTTTAGTTTAAATAACAAAACTATTGATATTACTACTGGATTTTTACGTGGAAAAAACTGGCCTGGAATTATGAGGGATAGTATTTATGCGTTTGAAATTATAGCGGTAAACGGTGTGAATATATCTGTGCATCTTCCCATATCTACAGGTTTAAAGGACTTAAGTAATTGGGTTAATCAAAAAGTACAAATACAAGGTAACCAGGTTAAATTTTATGTTAATGGTAATTTGTTGGATAGTAGCACTTTTACAGGCTCTCTCCAAAAATTGGAATATATAGTTGTTGAACCATATGGAGCTGACTTTAAAGCAGACTGGTGGAAGATGTATGACGAAAACGGCCAATTAAAATATTTTGAAGAATTCAACGGTTGCACCAATCTGGCAAAATCAAGTATGCCGCGTTGCACTGCTGGTTGCCAACAAAGCTTTGTGAATTATTTTAATTCTCAGCGAAACTCGAATTACACTTTCCCGCAAATTGATTCAATCTATTTTACCAATTGTGGTAAACACCTTGATGTATGTGGAACCCTTAATTATGATACGCTCAGCGTGCCTAACAGTGGTATTTCCAAACCCGCCAATATCTCCTGTGATAAATTAATAACTACCTATAAAAACTTTTTGGCAGATTTTCCTGACCCCGCCAAAGGAGGTATTGTAAAAGTCTTTGTGGAAGGTACTGCGGTAGCCCCAGGTATTGCTGCATTTAGTTTAGCGGCTACTGTACCTCTATCGCTGAGCCAGGTGGGAATTGATACCATGCCGCCATTACCAGATAGTCTCAAGCAATTTGCACCTGCTATGGCCACTCTTCAGGCAGTCAGCAGCCGGATTGTGATTCTTAAAGCCTCTCCTCCACCAGGTGTATTTATAGATAGTCTGCTGCAATGCAAAAAACTATTTGAATGGTATTTTAACAACCATCTTGGTACAGGTGGCTATACTTATGAAAACTTTACGGATTGGTTGGTAAACAGTTGCGGTTATAAGATAAAACAGCTTCCTTGCAGTGATAGTGTATTTGTTTCCTGCGATACTTTGCAGCAAATTAAAAATATTTTTGACCAACGTTACCCTGCCAATTTAGGTAATACGATTACTGAAACAATTCATGTACCTGTTCATAAGGTTACTCATATAATCAAGAGGACCCAATACAATGGAACTTTTGTGGATGAATACTCTTCCCCATCTAATGCTTCACTTTCTTCCATGACATGGACTAGTGGCGGCTATTGGTTCAATGTTAGGGATAATATTGGCTTTGATTTCCGTTCTTTACCTGCCAATGCTATTATTAATTCAGGAGCATTAAACCTATACGCCAAACCTGACCAAATAGAATTCTTCCCATGCTGCGGGGCACATTACCGCAGAACGGCTGATAGTGTATATGGCATTGTACAAAAATTAACGGATTGGGTAATACCTGGCAAAACAATATGGATTACGCAGCCAGCAACAGATACTGCACATGGTATTACTATCGCCCCTATTAGTATTGATAACGGTTCTGGAGGTGGAGTAACGCAAATTTTCAGTAATGAAAATTACCTGAATCAATCATGTACCCAATTAGTACGGGACCTGCATGATTCTGCTTGGCACAACCGGAATTATGGTGTACTCTTCCGTCAAAGCATGGAAAATATAGGTCTATATAAGGCATATACATTCTGGGGTATTAATGCCTACACACCTGCTGGCAAACTGCCTAATCTGGATGTAAATTACACCGCCAGCCGCTGCGATATATTTACCGCCTTTGTCAATACGCAGTTGGGTACACATCTTTCTATGGCGCAGGTGCAAAAGCTGTTTACAGCTAAATGTGGCCGCACGGTAACCCCATGCGGTATAACACCTCCGGTAACAGACCCCGGCAACGGGCCATTGCTTTGTGGTAAAGTTGAAGCACAGAATGAACCATTTGTATTGTTTGAAGATGATCCTTGTGCAGATAGTACCAGCATAGCTATTATAACAGCTACAGAGAAGTATCGTATATATAAGGATTCATTGGCGGGTGCATTTGAAGAAGCCTATCAGCAAAAATGCCTGAATGCCATTAACCTCGAAAATTTTACAGTAAGCCACCCGGTAAGCGAATATCACTACACATTATATTATTACGACCTGGCAGGTAGCCTTATAAAAACCATTTCGCCAGAAGGGGTGCATCCCAACCGTATCCCTGCCTGGCTTCAACTGGTACAGCAAAAACGTTTTAATGGTGAACGTTTAGTGCCAGACCACACATTGCCAACCGTGTACAGGTACAACAGTTTGAACCAGGTGGTAACGCAGCAAAGCCCCGATGGAGGATACAGTGAGTTTTGGTACGACAGGTTGGGCAGGCTTGTAGTAAGCCGCAATGCCAAACAAAAAATACAAGGTAAATACAGTTATACATTGTATGACGGACTTGGCCGTATAAATGAAGTTGGACAAAAGGCGCAGTCAACCCTAATGACCAATACCATATCGAGGAACGATTCTATCTTAAAAGTTTGGCTAAAAGCAACCTACGCAAATACCCAGGGTAGTCTTTGTGTAGCCGAGCAGGTAACCAGTACGGTATATGATGTGGCTGACAATGCCATACTATTACCTATGCCGATACCAGTTAATCAGAAAAGCTATACACTTCGTAACCGGGTAAGCTATACCAGAACGTATGACTATTTGTTTGCGTTGGGTAATGGTATCCCCCGGTATGGTGTTTATGATTATAGTACTACTTATAGTTATGATATACACGGCAATGTAGATACATTGATGCAACAATACAGAACCGGCCTGATGGCAGCGCATGGCGATAACCGGTTTAAAGTAATGGCCTATAAATATGATTTAATAAGTGGTAAAGTAAACCAGGTACACTTTCAACCCGGCCAGGCCGACCAGTTGTATCACCGGTATGAATATGATGCAGAGAACAGGATTACCGATGTGTATATAAGCGATAACAAACTATTGATAGGTGATATAAACCTGGAGGAGCATGATGCCCATTATGAGTATTATAAGCATGGCCCATTGGCAAGATCTGTTATTGGGCAGCAGCAGGTGCAGGGATTAGATTATGCTTATACATTACAGGGTTGGTTGAAAGGGATTAACAGTACCGGCTTAGATGCAGGACTGGATATGGGCAATGATGCCAAAGCAGGAGGAACGCATAAAACGGTGGCCAATGATGCTTATGGGTTTAACCTTAATTATTTTACCGGCGATTATGCAGCCATAAGCGGTAAAATTAGTTTCCCTGGCCATAGTGCCTTTATACCAGCCAGTGAAAATAAGGGATTGTATAATGGTAATATCAGCAGCATGGCTGTGAATATTGGTAAATTAAACCAACCACAATTATACAACTACCAATACGACCAACTAAACAGACTGGTGGCAATGGATGCATACAGAGGATATAATACAACCAGCAATAACTGGAATTCAATTGCCACTACTCAAGACTATAAAGAAAGGATAAGCTATGATGCCAATGGAAATATATTGAGTTACCTGAGAAATGGTACTACAGCCGGTGGTAAGCAATTGGGT
>JAYWAU010000065.1:0-2522 GCA_043782265.1 Ferruginibacter sp.
CGTAGTTTTTTAAGGACTACGGTTTTCATAAATTATTTTATTTCTATTTTACCAGTTTTAATTCATCTATAATATTTTTTGCACCTCCCAGTTTATCTATACACCACAATACATAACGAACATCCACACAAATGGTGCGGTTAAGGTCTTTATCAAAAGCAATTTTATGACTTAGGGCTTCATAATTGCCATCAAATGCAAGTCCTATTAAATTGCCGCTGCCATCCATTACCGGGCTTCCGCTATTGCCTCCTGTAATATCGTTGGTGGTAATAAAATCAATCACAAGGTCATTTCTTCCTTTATCAATGTATTGCCCAAAATCTTTTTTCTTTAACAGCTCAATTTGCTTCGACGGAAGATCAAATTCATAATCGCCTGCTTTGTATTTTTCAATGATTCCTTTAGCCGTGGTTACATAATCATAATGTACTGCGTCCCGGGGGTTATAACTTTTTACATTTCCAAAACTTACCCGCATACTAAAGTTTGCATCAGGATACATCTTAGCCGCCGCTGCAGGATTCATTTCCTTTATTCCTTTCAAATACGCTTTGCCCAGCTCTGCATTTTTATTGGTAAATGCTGTGTACAGCGGTGCATATTTAAGGTTATAATTTTTTACAAATGTTGACGCATAAGCAAATGCCGGATCTGCCTGTAATACACTGGCATCAGGATTCGCAATAAAAGCAGTCCATTTGGCATCATTAAAAATAAGCGTGTTTGCAAATACATCCTTTGCCCATTTCTTATAGGTTTGTTCTTCTCTTAAATCACCATAGGTGGCTTTTATCCCTTCATAAAAACCAATCGGGTGCTGGCTTTTATCGATATCGTTGTAAAATAGTTGTGCTATTTGTACCAGTATCTTTTCATCGCTTATTTTATCTTCTGCATCCAAAAATTTCTTTCTTGTTATTGTAGCTGCATCAACCGACTTTTTAATATCTGCTGATGATATACCCGTTTTAACCAGGTTGGTTTCAACTCCAGTTAAAGATGCGGCGAAAGCCGCCAGCGGAGAACCCAAAATACCTTCATTCAGGTATTGCCGTTCTTTGCTGTATGGCGTCCAGGCTGCATAATTTTTTGCATACTCATTAAAAATGTTTTCGTACTCCGGTTTGCCTTTAGCCCATGTGGCGAAATTATTTTCATATGCCTGCTTTTGATTAAATGTTTGAAACTTTATCAACTGCTTTGTTTCTCCATCAAAAAATTTCCAGTAATTGGCAACACTTGCATAATTACTTGCCAGCTTTAATTTTACAGCCGGGTCTTTTATCATTTGTTCGTGCATTAGTTTTAAACGCACCTCTCTTAAGTTAACCAATGATGGATTTTCTATGTCATTTTTTAATTTAATGCCGTAACTGGTTTCGTACCGGTTAGTTCCTCCGGGATAACCATAAATCATGGCATAGTCGCCATCTTTTATTCCTTTAATGCTAACGGGTAAAAAGTACTTTGGTTTTAGCGGCTGATTTTCTGCACTGTATTCTGCAGGCTTTCCATCTTTGGCAGCATATACCCTGAAGATGGAAAAATCACCTGTGTGACGGGGCCATTCCCAGTTATCTTTATCTCCGCCAAACTTACCAACGCTTTCAGGGGGTGCACCAACAAGTCGTATATCCCTGTAGGTTTTATATACGTACATAATGTACTGGTTTCCTTTAAACATGCTGTACACCCTTCCACTTAAGCCATTCTCTCTGTCCTGCACTTTATCTGTAATGCTTTTAAATACTTCCGGCATTTTTGCAACCCTTTCTGCCCAGGCCAATCCCTTTACACCTTCTTCCGCCTCTGCTGTTACATCAACAATTCTGTCCAGGAACTGAACTGTTAGCTGGCTTTTAATTTCCTGGCCTTTGTTATAAGCGTAAAACCCATCCTGTAAATAGTTGTGTTCGACAGTACTGGCACCGGCAATGGCTTCGTATCCGCAATGGTGGTTGGTAAAAATCAGCCCTTCACTGCTCACAATTTCGCCCGTACAACCACCACCAAAAATTAATATGGCATCTTTTAAAGAAGATTTATTGACAGCGTAGAGTTGCTCTTTGGTTAATTTTAATCCCCTTTTTATCATGTCATTATATACCTGTTGACCAAGTAACATAGGCAGCCACATGCCTTCATCTGCACTGGCTTTTAGCAAACTGATGGATAACAAAACTGAAACAAAAAGCTTTTTCATAGATGTATATTTAGGGTAGCAAACCTACAGCAAATAGCCCGTTTCGGCATCATTATACCTACTATTTTAACAGATGAATTTTTGCATGTTTAAGAAGTAGGACGATTTGATTTTAAACAAATTAAAATACGCAAAATATAAAAGCATAACCCGTTCATAAAATAATAAGCATAAGCCAATTGTAAACATTAAATTTGTTAACCTTAATAGGAGTAAGCATGGCTATCATTGATTTAAAACTTCCGAAAAGTATTGCAAGGGCGCTTAATCTGCCCATCTACAATCCAAGGCGGCAGCAGCTTAAAGTGCTAAAAAA
>JAYWAU010000066.1:0-2521 GCA_043782265.1 Ferruginibacter sp.
GTGAGGCCGCTGATCGTTCAGGCCGCTTCGGGCGGGACGCTGGCGCGGCCTGAACGATAATCAGCCTCACCAATACCATTATGAAAAAGATTATCATCACCCTTGACGGATACTCATCCTGCGGAAAAAGCACTTTGGCAAGGCAAATGGCCCATGAATTGAATTATGTGTTCATTGACAGTGGTGCCATGTACCGCGCAATTACTTTATATTTTTTACGACAGCATATAGATTGGAATAAAGAAGAAGCCATTCAGAAAGCACTGGGTGAGATCACACTGGATTTTCAGTATAATGAAATTACCGGGCAAAGCGATATGTTTTTGAATGATGAGAATGTAGAAGCCCTGATACGCGATATGCTGGTAAGTGAACACGTAAGTGAAGTGGCCGCTTTGAAAGAAGTACGTGAGTTTGGTGTGGCACAGCAACAGAAAATGGGGGATAAGAAAGGGATTGTGATGGATGGAAGGGATATTGGTACTACCGTTTTCCCCAATGCGGAATTGAAGATTTTTGTAACAGCTGATCCGGCTATCCGTGTAGAAAGAAGGTTTAAAGAACTCTACCATAAAAACCCCAATATCACCATTGAAGAAGTGAAGAATAATCTTGAAATGCGTGATTATATTGACAGTAACCGCGAATTCAGCCCGCTGCGCAAAGCGGCTGATGCGATCGACCTGGATAATTCTAATTTAACAAGGGAAGAACAATTGGCCATAGCACTGGAATGGGCAAGTGAAAAGATGGCGTAACTGCTTATTGATATTTAGAGTTCATTCTGTGTTTCAAACAAGATTTTAAACCGGTGGGTAAGGTTATCCGCTGTTAACCGGAACTGGATCTTATTAAACCCCTTTGCGTTATTGGCATCCGTAAACTGCCCACGCATAAAACCGTTCATACTGTCGTATTTTTTATTGCTGCTAATGGGAATGAATGTTTCGATCAATTTAGAGTAGGCGATTTCAGCCTCCTGCTGCATATCAAATTCAAACCAGAGTTTTACATCATATACCTGAATGCCCAGGACATCATTAAAATGCTGGCAATAGAGTTCCAGTTTACCGCTGGCAAAACTGGCATTAAAAAAAGGGTGTTTGGAAAAAATAAAGGAATGGATCTCAGGTGTAAATGAATGTTGGTTATTAACAGTTGTCGGCTCCGCATTGATTGCAGTTTTTTTGTTGGGGTACAAGGAAGGGGCATACTGGCGCAGAAAGTTTCTAATGGCTGTATCCGGTTGCTCTTTAAAAATGTTGAACAGTAACTGGTTCGTATATGAATCCACCGTAATCGACTGCCCCTTAGTTGTGCTGAACAACAAAAATATGAGGCTGCCAAGCAGGACGCATTTTCGAAACATGTAACGGAATTTATCAAACAAATTACGTAAAAAAATATTCCCTCAGTCTGCTACCTCTACAATGATATAGAGTGATGCCGAAAAATCAAAAGGTAAACTGGCAATACCGGCTGCTGTGCGGGTATGTTTACCGGCATCTCCAAATAAAGCTACCATAAAATCAGATGCACCATTCATAACCACGCCCTGTTCGGTAAATTCCGGATCGCTGTTAATCAGGCCATGAACGGCAATTACCTGTGTGATACAATCCAGTGAACCCATCAGTTGTTTTACCGCGCTGAGGCAATTGATTACACAAAGTTTGGTGGCTTCTTTGCCTTTTTCGGTATCAATATCCCGGCCCATTTTACCTTTGAATACTTTATTACCCAATGCACAGATATGACCGGATGTATACACCAGGTTGCCCGATCTTTTCGCCGGAACATAATTGGCTAAGGGAACCGGGTTATCCGGAATGGTAATACCCATTTCCTGTAGCCTTGTTTCTATCCGGCTCATGTTGATTTTTTTAAAAAGTTTCACTAAGAGAAGGACAAGAGAAAAAGAGTGTAGTAAGTTTGCTCTTCTTTCACTCTTTTTCTCTTGTCCTTCTCTTAATGAAAAATTGTTTAATAAGTGGTCGTCATATTTTCAGGAACACAAATAATATAATCTGCGCGGCCCATATTCTCTGCCAGTAAAATATTTACATCTTTTTGTGAAACAGTTGTAATGGTACCGTATTTTAATTCGGGCCTTTTATTTTTCAAGTGCCAGAGTATTCCTTCATAATTATCTGAATGATAGGATCCATTGTAATGCATAAACAAACTGCCTGTTTTATAATGTTGTAAAATAAAATAAGCCATCGTTGCATCTTTAATGGCCTGTGCTTTGGGTAAATTGGCACCACTGTGGCCACCCATCATTTCCAGCATTTTTTTATAGCCGGGTAACTCTGTATCGTAAGCAATAGGCAAAGGGGCGATCCATGATTTTTCTTTGGCTGAGATGGTATCTAACGCTTCAAAACCGCCTTTGGCAACCATTGCTGCGTATTTTCTGGGAACATTGGTAGCGGCAAAATCAATATTGTTTTCTTTGGCAAAATTTACCAACGGGGCATAATCGGTTGGATAATTTTTCCAAAGCCTCGCCATCGAATCC
>JAYWAU010000067.1:0-2517 GCA_043782265.1 Ferruginibacter sp.
TATAGACTAAAAATTATTAAGAACGATGGAACTTTTACATACAGCAATACAATTCTATTCAGTAAAAATAAGTCTTTAGGGAATGTAAGAATTTATCCAAATCCTGTAAGTAATATTCTTAATCTTACATTTGCAAACCAGATAGGCCGGAACTATAAAATAACTTTATTGACATCTTCAGACCAACTAATTAAAGAAATTAAATTTACAACTAGGAATAATAGTAATCTGCAAATTAACAGAACAGGGAATATGCCAAGCGGTATGTATATTTTGAAAATATTGGATATTAACAGCAATGAAGAACTCACTCAAAAGGTAATTTTTAGATAATTAAAACAAAAAATAAGTTGACACTTTTATTTGTTTTAATAAAAAAATAAAATATTTACCGAATAGTGTTTCATTTTAAATGATAAATGCTACCTTTGCCGTCCAAAAATAAAGGGTCTACAATGCCTACAATACAACAGTTAGTTAGAAAAGGAAGAGAAATAATTAAAGCTAAGAGTAAATCAAGAGCTTTGGATGCATGTCCGCAACGCCGTGGTGTATGTACTAGGGTATATACAACTACTCCTAAAAAACCAAACTCTGCTTTGCGTAAAGTTGCTAAGGTTCGTTTAACCAATAAAATTGAGGTTATCGCCTACATTCCCGGTGAAGGACATAATTTGCAGGAACATAGTATAGTACTGATTCGTGGTGGAAGGGTAAAAGATTTGCCAGGTGTACGTTACCATATTGTTCGTGGAAGTTTGGATACTGCCGGTGTAAAGGATCGCAAGCAAAGCCGTAGTAAGTATGGTACCAAAAAAGAAAAAGCTAAAAAATAATTTTACAAAATTCTGCTCATCGTTCATTACTGAAAGATGAAAAAATAAATAACAATGCGTAAGACACAACCGAAAAAAATACCTTTAGCGCCAGATCCTAAGTTTAACGACAGATTGGTTACACGTTTCGTAAACAATTTAATGTGGGCTGGTAAAAAAAGTGGCGCTTATATTATTTTCTACGATGCTTTGGATAAAGTAGCTAAAATCACAGGCGAAAGTGGTTATGAAATCTGGAAAAAGGCATTAAATAACATTACTCCGGGTGTAGAAGTTCGTAGCCGTCGTATTGGTGGTGCTACTTTTCAAATACCTGCGGAAGTTCGTGCTGACAGAAAGGTTTCTTTGAGCATTAAATGGATGGTAAAATATAGCCGTGACCGCAATGGTCGCAGCATGGCTGATAAATTAGCTAATGAAATAGTTGCAGCAAGCAAAGGTGAAGGAGCTTCTTACAAAAAGAAAGAAGATACCCATCGTATGGCTGAAGCAAATAAAGCTTTTGCTCACTTTAGAATTTAATTTCAAATTTTCTATATTTAAAAGCTGCTCCCAAAGAGCAGCTTTTTTTATTTGTAAAACATGTGGAAATAAGCATTCATAAATTAACAGACTCTTGAGTTTGCCAATACAAAAATATCCCATACCTTCGCGGCGCTAAAAAGTTCAGCAATATAAGCATGATTTGGAGGTAGCTGCAATTTATTTAGCATATTATGAGAGTACATTAATCATATCAATCAGACCCAACACTCACGGGTAAATAGAATCCTGGCCATAGCCGGGTCTAAAAAGATCAACATAGAAATATAGTAAAAGAGTGCGACGCCAATGAAGCTTAATTGCTATTCAAAAGCCAGGGTAAAAAAATAAAACTAAAATTCATTAATAACTTCCTGTTTTCAACACTCCTTTAGGGGATGGAAGCAGGGCAAACAAAATACAATGGCAGATTTACGTTATCAACGAAACTTTGGTATTGCGGCTCACATTGATGCCGGAAAAACCACTACCACCGAACGTATATTATATTATACAGGGGTGAATCATAAAATTGGCGAAGTGCATGATGGTGCCGCCACAATGGACTGGATGGCACAGGAACAGGAAAGAGGTATCACTATTACAAGTGCTGCTACTACTTGTTTTTGGAACTTCCCAATGCAAAACGGTAAAAAATTACCTGAAACTAAACAATACAAATTCAACATTATTGATACACCCGGCCACGTTGATTTTACTGTGGAAGTAGAACGTTCGCTTCGTGTATTGGATGGTCTGTTGGCTTTGTTTTGTGCTGTATCTGGTGTAGAACCTCAGAGCGAAACTGTTTGGCGCCAGGCTAACCGTTACAAAGTACCACGTATTGGTTTTGTAAATAAAATGGATCGTGCTGGTGCCGATTTCTTAAATGTGGTAAAACAAATTAAAGAAATGCTGGGTGCTAAAGCGGTGCCTTTACAGTTACCGATTGGTGCTGAAGATAATTTTAAAGGTGTTGTAGATTTAATTACCATGAAGGGAATGGTATGGGATGAAGCCGGACAGGGTATGACTTTTAACGAAGTGCCGATTCCGGAAGATATGATTGAAGAAGTGAACGAATGGAGACAGCATTTAATTGAAGCAGTTGCTGATTATGATGATAAATTATTGGAAAAATTCTTTGATGATCCAAACA